>CAMOOZ010000055.1 GCA_946621895.1 uncultured Lachnospiraceae bacterium
GGCAGTGTCGTGGAGAAAAGCATTGCAAAGGAAAAAACAGCCCTTCCGCTGATCTCTTCCCATGCCCTGAAGAACGCGCTTTTCGCGATCAAAGAGCTGGCGGAGGAGTTTAATTTCGATGAGATCGATTATGTGATGGAACGGCTTGAGGAATACTCCTTCCCGGAAGATTTCAACGACACCTGGAAGCAGCTGAAATGCTATGTGACAGATGTGGCCAGAGATGATATAATCAGCCTGACGGACAGCAGGATAAAAGAATGAAGAGTGTTTTACTTTTGGGCGACAGTGCCTCCTTTATGGTGGCCGCCATTAAAAACAACCTGATCGCAGCCGGCTATGAGGTGATCCTCTGTGCCCCTGTAGTGGATGAGATCGGCTGTATCCGGAATAAGCCGGATATGATCGTTCTGTACCTCGGAGATTATATCAATGAGACCACGGATGTCCTGATCTACCTGAAGGATCTCTGCCAGGCGGAGGAAAAGCTGCTTTATCTGGTGGGGCGTCCCAACGAATTTGAGATCGCGGACATGGTGCTTCCCGAAGGGGTCGTGACAGAGCGTTTCGAACGGCCTGTGAACATCAAGGATATCGTGGAGGTGCTGGAGAAGGAGTCCGCCAATCCCGTGAACAAGGAGGAAGAAGCGAAGAAGAAGCATATCCTCCTGGTGGATGATTCCGGAACGATGCTGCGGACGATCAAATCCTGGCTTACGCCAAAGTATAAAGTCTCCATGGTGAATTCCGGCATGAACTGCATTACCTTTCTGGCCAATTACAAGCCGGACCTGATCCTGCTGGATTATGAGATGCCGATCTGCACCGGTCCCATGGTCATGCAGATGATCCGGTCCGAGATCGCCACGGCTTCGATCCCCATCATTTTCCTGACTGCAAGGGGTGATAAGGATTCCGTGATGGAGGTGTTAAAGCTGAAGCCGGACGGTTATCTGTTAAAATCCATGCGCTCCACGGAGATCGTGGCCTCCATCGATAATTTCTTTGAGATGTCAAAAGCGAAGGCATGACCTGTTCTGCTGCCGGCAAGGCCGGCCCCGGAATGGCAAAACCATGCTGCCATGTACAGCAAAGCTGTGCAATGAACGGCAAAGCTGTTCATTGCATAGCGCAGCGGTGAACAGTAACGCGCCTCGGGCATTACGGCATAGGGATTTACCTATGCCTTCTTTATGTGAAAGGATTCTTTCCCGATAATGGAGATCGACCGCAAGCTCTTATCCCCGATGATGTTAAAATATATGGAAACAAAGGATCAGCATCCCGACTGCCTGCTGTTCTACCGTCTCGGAGACTTTTATGAAATGTTCTTTGAGGACGCGAAGATCGTGGCAAAGGAGCTGGAGCTTACGCTGACAGGCAAGTCCTGCGGACTGCCGGAGCGGGCTCCGATGGCCGGCGTGCCCTATCATGCGGCAGATTCCTATATCTCACGACTGGTGAACAGAGGCTATAAGGTGGCCGTGTGTGACCAGATGGAGGATCCGAAGGAAGCAAAGGGCCTTGTCCGGAGGGAGGTCACGCGGATCGTTACCCCGGGCACCAATCTGGACACGGATTCCCTTCCCCTTGACCGGAATAATTTTCTCTTCGGCATTGCCTGGTCCCCGGAAAGGATCGGGATCGCGGCAGTGGACATCCTGACCGGATGCTTTGAGGTCTCGGAGGTGGCTTCCCTCAGGGAGCTTAAGGATGAGCTGGCAAAATACCATCCGTCGGAGATCGTGGCCAATGATGCCTTCCTGCTCAGCGGTTTTGACACGGAAGGGATGAAAAACCGGCTGGAGGCGGCGGTCAGCTATAAGGACAGCGCCTTCTACCGCAAAGAGGACTGTATCGGCGCTTTGCTTTCCCATTTTCAGGTGGGTTCATTAAACGGCCTCGGGCTTGCCGATTTTCCCCTCGGCGCGCTGGCTGCCGGGGCGCTTTTCCGTTACCTTTCCGAAATGCAGTCCACGGGACTTAAGCATATCAGGACCCTGCGGGTCTGTTCCGCGGGCGCGTTTATGCTTTTGGACTCCGCCTCCAGAAGAAATCTGGAGCTGACGGAGACCCTCAGGGATAAGAAAAAGCGGGGGAGCCTGCTCTGGATCCTGGACAGGACCTGCACGGCGATGGGCGCAAGATCCTTAAGGAGCTTTGTGGAACAGCCCCTCCTGAGTGAAGAAAGGATAAATGGCCGGCTGGACGCGGTGCAGGAGCTTCTGGAACGGCCGATGGACCGGGAGGAGATCCGGGAATACTTAAACGCCGTCTATGATCTGGAGCGCCTTCTGGGAAAGGTCAGCTTCGGCACGGTAAACGCCAGGGACATGATCGCCTTAAAAAACTCCCTGGCAATGCTTCCGCCGATCAAAAATCTGCTGGGGGATTTCCGAAGCGCCGAGCTTATGCGGATCAGAGAGGAGATCCGGGATCTGGAGGAGCTGACAGAGCTGATCGGCAGAGCCATCACGGAGGAACCGCCGCTTTTGCTGAAGGACGGCGGGATCATCCGCGCAGGCTATGATGCCGAGGTGGATGAGCTCAGAAGCGCCGGACAAAACGGAAAACAGTGGCTTGCGGCGCTGGAGGAGGAGGACAGGCAGCGGACCGGCATCAGGACCCTGAAGATCAAGTACAACAATGTGTTCGGGTACTTTTTCGAGGTGACCAACTCCTTTAAGGACATGGTCCCGCCGGATTATGAGCGCAAGCAGACCCTGACCAATGCGGAACGCTATACCACGCCGAAGCTGAAGGAGCTGGAGGACATGATCCTGAATGCCCAGGACAGGCTGGTAAACAGGGAATACCGGCTCTTTTCCGAGCTCAGGGAAAAAACCGCAGGGTATACGGACGCGATCCAGAAAAGCGCCGCCGCCATCGCGCTTCTGGATGTATTCGCTTCCCTGGCCCATATCGCGGAGGAGAATCATTTTACCAGGCCCGTTCTTTCCGAAACCGGCAGGATAAAGATCAGGAACGGCAGGCATCCCGTGGTGGAAAAAATGCTTCCCGGCGGCTCCTTTATCCCGAATGACACGCTGCTGGACAGGAAGAAGCATCTTGTTTCCATTATCACCGGTCCGAACATGGCAGGGAAATCCACCTATATGCGCCAGGTGGCGCTGATCGTGCTGATGACGCAGATCGGCTCCTTTGTCCCGGCGGAGGAGGCGGAGATCTCCATCGCGGACAGGATCTTTACCAGAGTGGGCGCCTCGGATGATCTGGCAAGCGGCCAGAGCACCTTTATGGTGGAGATGAATGAGGTGGCCAATATCTTAAGGAACGCCACGCCGAAAAGCCTGCTGATCCTGGATGAGATCGGCAGAGGCACGGCCACCTATGACGGTTTAGCCATTGCCTGGGCAGTCATTGAGCATATCGCAAACCCGCGGCTTCTGGGG
The DNA here is from genome assembly GCA_946621895.1 of uncultured Lachnospiraceae bacterium. The sequence continues at coordinate 3,414 of CAMOOZ010000055.1, forward strand.
GCGAGAACCCTTTTTGCCACCCATTATCACGAGCTGACGGAGCTGGAGGGAAAGCTCGGCAATGTGGATAATTACTGCATCGCCGTAAAGGAGCGGGGAGACGACATCGTTTTCCTCAGAAAGATCATCAAGGGCGGCGCCGATAAGAGCTACGGGATCCAGGTGGCAAAGCTGGCCGGTGTGCCGGACATGGTCATCGATCGGGCAAAGCAGATCGTGGAGCAGCTTTCCGCAAACGATCTCACGGAAAAGCTGGAGGAGCTTACCGTGGAAAACGGCGCTCCCCGGAAAAAGGTGCCGAAGCCGGATCAGGTGGATCTGATGCAGCTCTCCTTTAAGGCGGCCGTCAGCGATGAGGATATCCTGAAGGAGCTGAAGGGGCTGGAGCTTTCCGCAATGACCCCGATCGATGCCTTAAATACGCTTTACCGGATGCAGAGCAGGCTGCTCAACCGCTGGGAAGCCTAAGCAGAGGAGGGGAAAAATTGCCGGGTATTCATGTGCTGGCCCCAGAGGTCATTGATAAGATCGCAGCCGGAGAGGTGGTGAACCGCCCGGTGAATGTAGTCAAGGAGCTTTGCGAAAATGCACTGGACGCAGGCGCAAGGGCGCTGACGATCGAGATCCGAAACGGCGGCATCGATCTTATCCGCATCACGGATGACGGCTCCGGCATTCCCGCGGGTGAGGTGAAGAACGCATTTCTGCGCCATGCCACCAGCAAGCTTACAAAAGAGGAGGAGCTTTCCGGGATCAGGACCCTGGGTTTCCGCGGAGAGGCGCTTTCCAGCATTGCCGCCGTGGCAAAGGTGGAGCTGATCAGCAGGGAAAGGGGCGTGCTCTTCGGCAGCCGCTATGTCATTGAAGGGGGAAAGGAAAACGAACCGGAGGAGATCGGCGCGCCTGAAGGGACCACGATCATCGTCCGGGAGCTTTTCTTCAATACGCCCGCCAGGAGGAAATTCCTGAAGCAGCCCGGGACCGAGGCCGGCAGCATCGGACAGCTGCTGGAGGGATTGGCCCTCGCAAGGCCGGAGGTGTCCTTCAAATTCCTTCAGGACGGAAAAGTGCGATTGCAGACCTCCGGCAGCGGCGAGGTGAAAGAGGTGATCTACCGTTTTTACGGCAGGCAGACGGCCAGGGACCTGATCCCGATAGAAGCCTGCGCCGAGGGCATGGCGGTGCATGGCTTCCTTGGGCTTCCCGGATTCTTGCGCAGCAACCGGAATTTCGAGCTTTATTTTGCAAACGGCCGGCTGGTGCAGGATAAGGTGATCCGCGGCGCGATCGAGGAAGGCTATCAGGGCAGGCTCATGCAGCACAAATTTCCGTTTTGCGTGCTCTATCTGGATTTTGATCCCGGCGAGATCGATGTGAATGTCCATCCGGCGAAGCTGGAGATCCGCATCCGCAGGGCTGCGGAATTCTTTTCCTTCCTTTCTTCAGCGATCAGGGAGACGCTTCAGCAAAAGGAAAGGATCCCGGAGATCACGGTTTCCCGTGATTTTCCGGAACACCCCGAAGGAAATCCGGCCGCTGTCCATCCGGAAAGCTCGGACAGGAATGATCCCGCAGCGCCATCTGAGGCGCCTCGGGACCTGCGGGGTGATCAGCCCCTGAAAGCGCTTCCGGAACCCTTTGAGCTTGAACGAAGAAAACAGCTGACGCCCCTGCTGAAGGAGGAGACGCGCCAGCTCCTGCAGGATGCGCAACCCTCTGCCGAGCCGAAGCTTCCGGCCTTTCTCACCCCCGAAGGAGAGCGGAGAGAGAGCTTCCGGCTGATCGGCCAGCTCTACGAAACCTACTGGCTGATCCAGTCTGCGGACAGGCTTTATTTTCTGGATCAGCATGCGGCGCATGAAAAGGTAAACTATGAAAGGCTCTGTAAAAAGCTGTTAAACGGCAGTATTTATTCCCAGAATCTCCTTCCGCCGCTGATCCTGCGCCTGAGCGCGCTTGAGGAAGAGGTCCTGCAGCGCTTTTTGCCGGACATTGAAGCCCTGGGCTTTGTGATCGAGCCCTTCGGCGGCGCTGACTATGCCCTGCGGGCAGTACCCGCTGAGCTCTGGGGAATGGGCGAGCGGGAGCTTTTTCTGGCGGTTCTGGATGAGCTTTCGGAGGAAGGGGGAAAAAAGGCCGCGGATGGCCTGATCCGGAATAAGATCGCCTCCATGGCCTGCAAGGCCTCTGTGAAGGGAAATATGTCCATGACCGAGGAAGAGGTGCGGGCATTGTTTGCGGAAATGATGGAACTGGAAGACCCTTTCCACTGTCCACATGGACGCCCCACCCTGATCCTGGTGACAAAAAGCGAACTGGAAAAGAAATTCGGAAGGATCCAGCAGTGATGGAAGCAGAAAGAAAACTCCCCCTGCTGATCCTGGCAGGGCCCACGGGCATCGGCAAAACAAAGCTCTCCATTGAGGTGGCGAAAGCCCTGAAGGGAGAGATCATCTCCGCGGATTCCCTGCAGGTTTACCGGGGAATGGGCATCGGCACTGCCAAGATCAGAAAAGAGGAGATGGAGGGGATCCCCCATCATCTCATCGATATCCTGGATCCGGACCGGGAATTTGATGTGACCCTGTTTCAGAAATATGCAAAAGAGGCCCTCCGGGGTATCTGCGAAAGGGGACATCTGCCCATCCTCGCAGGAGGGACCGGGTTTTACACCCAGGCATTGTTAAAGGATATCGATTTTAACGAAAGCGCACAGGATGAAGCCTACCGGATGGAACTGACCGACCTGGCCAGGCATGAGGAGGGCACCCCCCCCAGGCTTTATGAACTGACGCAGGAAAAAGATCCCCAACA
>CAMOOZ010000056.1 GCA_946621895.1 uncultured Lachnospiraceae bacterium
CTTGCCTGCTGGGCATCCACCAGATCCATATCGATCTTTCTGGCATGCTTTAAGCTCTCCTTCACCGCCTGCGCCGTAATTTCGTTAAAGGTGATCCGACAGACCTTCTTATCCTGTTCCTCCAGCTTTAACGCAAAGAGCAGATGCCATGAAATGGCCTCTCCCTCCCGGTCCGGGTCGGTGGCGAGATAGATCTTATCCGCCTTTTTCACTTCCCGGCGCAGCGCCGCCAAAAGCTCCCCTTTCCCGCGGATCGTGATATATCTGGGCTCATAGTCATGCTCTATATCGATCCCCAGCTGAGATTTGGGAAGATCCCTGACATGCCCGCCGGAGGCGGCCACCGTATAGTTTTTCCCCAGAAATTTCTGAATGGTCTTCATCTTTGCGGGGGATTCCACGATCACCAGATTCTTTGCCATAGCGTATTAAAAGGCCTTTCCTTATTTCTGATAGAAAAGAAACGCATAATGCGTTTCCCGTATAATGCCCGGTCAGGAAGATCCCCCCTGCTACGGGCAGACTTAAGAGACTATACACCAAAAAAAATCCCATGGCAAGAATTTCTGAGGAAACGATGATCTGATCAGCGTTTTCCTAACATCGTTCAAAAAACCCGGGCACGGGAGAGCGCAGCAATCCGTCCATCACCAGATGGGCAAGCTTTTTTGCCAGCTCTCCGTGAGAGAGGCTGACGCCCTTGCTTTTCAGGGACACCGCCACCTCGCTCTGCGCAGTGGGCTGAATATCCACCGCTTCATAAATCTGCCGGAAAAGCTCCTCCCGAAAAACCGGCGTCTTCGCCGCGGCATTCCTTTTCCCGGGGAGCAGGCCCATGTCCTTAAGGATCTGCTCCGGCTCCTGAACGAGCATCGCTCCCTCCCGGATCAGACGGTTGCAGCCCACGGAAAGGGGGTCCGTGACCCTGCCGGGGAGGACATACACATCCCTCCCCTGCTCCAGTGCCATGTCCACGGTGATCAGCGTCCCGCTTTTTCTTCTGGCCTCCAGCACAAGGAGCGCATCGGCAAGGCCGCTGATCAGACGGTTCCTCCTTGGGAAATGAATGCCTAAAGGCGGTGTGCCGGGGGGATATTCAGACACCACCCCTCCCGACAGGGGCAGGGCCTCAAAGACATCTCTGTTTTCCGGGGGATAACAGATGTCCGGCCCGCATCCCAGCACGCCGATACTTTTCCCTCCCGCCTTCAGCGCGCTTCGCTGCGCAATGCCATCGATGCCCCGGGCCATGCCGCTGATCACCGTCAGCCCGGCCCGGGCGAAGGCCTCCGCGAATTCCTCTGCCATCCTTGCCCCGTAGCCGGAGCAGGCTCTTGCCCCCACCATTGCAATGGAAGGGCCTGCGGGAAGAAGCTCCCCCCTGCAGAAAAGCCCGAGGGGAGGATCGGGAATGCGCTTCAAACGCTCCGGAAAGGCAGGATCGATCCTGGAATAAAACCTGATCCCCCTTTTTCCCAGCTCGGACAGCTCATGCCTTCTCCACTGCTCAATGCCCCGGGGTGTTTTAAAGCGCCGCAGCAGCTCTTCCCTAAAGACCTTCAGCTCCTTCAGCTTTTCCCACCCCCTTTTTCCGGAGGCGGCTTCCTGCGGGATCTGCGCGTAAAAAGCCTCTGCCGCGCCCTGCCCGGGGCCGCAAAGCAGCTTCAGCTCTCTTTCCCCAAAGCCTTTTATCCCTGCCAGAAGGGAATAGTAAAGCTCCTCCGGAGCAGGTCCGTCCGTTTCCATTTCCATCGGCTCATCCTCCTGCCGGCGCGCTGTTTTTTCACACATTGCTTCCCTCCTGCATGCGGTAGAGCAAGGCCTCCTCGATATGCTCTGTTTTCAGCTCCTCCTCTTCCTCCAGATCCGCAATGGTCCTGGCCACCCGGAGCAGCTTATAGTAGCCTCTGGCGCTGACCTTCAGCCTCCCCAGGGCCTTCAGCAGCCGTTCCCTGACTGCAGCGCTCATCGGGCAGAATTCCCTGAGTTCCTTTATTCCCATCGCGGAATTGCAGAGCATATCCCTGCCGGCAAATCTTTCCTCCTGCAGCCTTCTGGCTTTTCTTACCCTTTCCGCGATCCTTTCGGAGCTCTCCCCCGGGGCGGCATTATCGATCAGCGAATCCAGCCGCACCTCCTCCACTCTGACCACGAGATCCATCCGGTCCAGGATGGGACCAGAGACACGGGACATATAACGCCTGATCTCCCCCTCGCTGCAGCGGCACCTGGAGCGGTCCGGATAATAACCGCAAGGGCAGGGGTTCATGGCTCCCACCAGCAGAAAATCCGCCGGGTACTCGATGATCCCGGCATTCCGGGAAAGCTGCACCCTTTTCTCCTCCAGCGGCTGGCGCAGCATATCCAGTGTGCTTCTGCGCATTTCCGCCATTTCATCCAGAAAGAGCACCCCGCGGTGGGCCAGGCTGATCACGCCCGGCTTCAGGGAGATCCCTCCGCCCGTCAGGGAAGCAGGAGTGATCGTATGGTGCGGCGCGATGAACGGGCGCCTTCTGATCAATCCTCCCTTCAGCTTGCCCGCAACGGAATGCACGGCGCTTACCTCCAGGCTTTCCTGCTCGGAAAGAGGCGGCAGAATGCCTGCAAGCCTGCTGGCGATCATCGTTTTCCCGGTTCCCGGGGGACCGGTCAGCAGCAGATGATGAAAGCCCGCCGCCGCGATCTCGGCAGCCCGTTTTGCGCTCTCCTGGCCGGCAACCTCGGAGAAATCCGGATAGACAGCCTCCTCCGGCTGTTCCTGCGCCGGGGCTTCCGGGAGAGAAAAAAGCTTTTTCCTCTGCTCCTGCGAGGCCTTCAGAAAATCCACCACCTCCTTTAATTCCCGGGCGCCAAAGACCTTCATCCCGCGCGGAACGCCGGCCTCCCGCGCATTTTCTTTCGGCACGATACAGGCTGATATGCCCCTTTTCCCGGCCTCCGTTACCATCGGCAGGATGCCCCTTACCCCGCGCAGGATCCCGTTTAAGGAGAGCTCACCGATGATCAGGAAGCCGTCTGCGCAGCCGGCGGGCAGCGCCCCCATGGAGAGCAAAATGGACACGGCGATGGGCAGATCGTAGGCATTTCCTTCCTTACGGATATCCGCCGGAGAAAGATTGACCGCGATATGGGCGGGAGGAAGCGGAAAACCGGCATTTTTCAAGGCCACCCGCACTCTCTCTTTGGCCTCCTTTACCTCATTTGCCAGAAGCCCCACCATTTCCATGCAGGGCAGGCCGTTGGACACATCCGTTTCCACACGGACAAGAAAGCTGGAGACCCCCCGAAGGCCTCCCGAATTGACCAGGCTGTACATAATCCTCCCCTCAGCGTGAACGGACACTAAATCAGATGAGCACTCAGCGCTTTATTGACGCACTGCAGCCGTTTTGTGATCGATCGGTCCGCGATGCTGTATGCAATGCGCTGGTGATGATCGGTCCTTGCGATAAATCTGTGTAAAAACGCTCTGATCGAGCCTGATATGCTGCGTCTGCCCAAATGCACAGACACAGGCGATATGCTCTCAGATCCGGGGCAGCACGCCCCGAAAAGACTTTTCCATATTAGCACGACGGAAAAGGCCTGTCAAGGATGGCCGGCCGATTTTTCCGCGGGCAGCCCGCATTCAAATGCGCCATGCGTTAAGCGCGTGAAGCGGGCTGCTTTGCGCGTGCAAGGGGCGAAATCTCAACGCATTAAGCTGTTCCGGCCGCACAGGCGGAAAACCCCTGAATCCGGCGTGGAAATGTCCGGGAGCGCCGGCAGCGGGCGATGGGACCGAATCGCGTTTCGTACGATCGGCAAAAAGACAGGCAGGAAGAAAAGTGATGTCTGAACAGATCCTAACCCTATCCCGGGGGCAGACAATTCGGCTCAGGATTCCTCAGCAGCTTCGGGGATCAGGATACCGTGGGAAAAAAGAAAATCCTTCCAGAGGGTATAGCCCGATATTTTCAGGTGGACGCCGTCATTGCTCAGCTCGGAACGGAGATTTCCCTCCTCATCGCAGACAGGCTCATTCATGTCCAGATAAAAGATGTCGCGCCCGTTCGCCAAAGTGCTAATCGCCTGATTACGCTCGACAATGTTCGTGTTTGTCTCATAGCCGTTCTTTTTCGCATCGGCTTTCGTCACATGCATCATTCCCTCGATAAAGATCAGCGCCCCGGGCTGCAGCCCCCTGATCCTTACCAGGACCGCCCTGTACTCCTCATAGTAGCGTTTCGCGTTGTAGCTGCCCAGCTCATTGATCCCCAGGCAGATGTAGATCTTTCCATACTGTCTGCGGTTAAGAACCTCCTCCAGGGTGAGACTTTCCTCCCCGTTGTCATGGGAAAAGAAGGAGATCTTTTTTTTGAACAGCTGATCCGTCCGCATTGACCGCCTGGCAAAGAAATCCCCCTGCATATTCAGCGTCCCGTACCGGTAAAGTCCCTCGGTCCTGGAATCGCCGATGAACAGCGCGTCCTCGAAATAGGCCTCCGTTACCGGCTGAAGGGAATAATACTCTCCGTTTGGGGCAAAGATGCCATACTTGTCCCTCTCGTAAACCGTCCCTTCCGGGGAGAGATATTTGGATTGCGTGTTGCCGTATTCCGTTGCCGGAAAGACTTCACTGCAGGCGTCCGGAGGCAGCTCCAGGGAAACCGCTTCAACAGCTTCCGGCGGATCCGTCCCCTCTGCTCCGGGGCCTTCCGAGGTCTCCTGCACTGCGGCCTCTTCGGCAGGAACGGGCCCGTCAGCTGCCGGTGCTTCAGGGGGTTCAGGAATATCCCCGGCCTCCTCTTCAGCGGAAAAGGACTGCGGCGCCATGCCTTCCTCTTCCGGCGCAGACGCCGGAAGGCTCTCCTCCCCGCCGGCTGCAAGCGTCCGGAAAAAAGCCGCCGCCAAAGGCTCCCGATAAAAGGCATACTCTCCCCCGCCTGCCCTCAGGCTGAGCATGCCGAGGATAAAACCGGCAAGCAGCACGAGCCGCATGCATATGGGCAGCAGGATCCGTTTCATCAGGCTTATCAGCTTCATCTTCACCAAATCATTTCCGGTTTCTAAAAGTTAAAATAGAGGAATGCCTGTCCTTCAGATATGGCGGCGGTATATATGCCATACCAGAAAACTGCCGTCAGCCCCAGGCAGACCAGGATATTCCTTCTGTGCTTCTCCAGAAAGGCAAAGACCTTCGGGAGCATCAGCAGAAGTCCGGCCCCCATCAGCGGGACCAGTATTCCCAGGTACTCCAGAAAATCCAGCGGATCAAAGGTTTTTCCGATGCCCAGGAAAGGAAAAAGCCTTCCAAAATAAAAGCCCATCTGTGAAAAATCCGGGATCGCAAAGACCACCCAGGTCAGGGGGATAAAAAACCAGACCCATAACCTTCCTATAATAGGATACTTCTTCAGTATCCCCTTCAGCCAGCACTTTTCCACCACCACCATCAGCCCCAGTAAAACTCCCCAAAGGAGATAGTTTAAGCTGCTGCCATGCCAGAAGCCCGTGCAAAGCCATACGATCAGGAGGTTTCTGATCATATTGCCCACTCCCTTCCTGCTGCCGCCCAGCGGGATATAAAGATAGTCCCTGAACCAGGTGCCCAGCGTGACATGCCAGCGCCTGTAAAAATCAGACACGCCCACCGCGGCATAGGGATGGTTGAAATTCCGGATAAAGGGAAAGCCCAGCATGATCCCGATCCCGGCGGCCATCAGGGAATAGCCCCAGAAATCGAAATAGAGCCGGAAGGTATAGGCATAGGCGCCAAGCCAGGCAAGGGGGGTGGAAAGGCTTTCCGCGCCAAGCCCGTAGACCGTGTTCCAGAAAGCTCCCAGCTTATCCGCCAGCAGGATCTTCATCGAGAAGCCGGCGGCCAGAAAAAAAAGGCCTTCCTCGAAAAGCTCCAAAAAAGGGCGGCCGTTCCTGTTTCCGGGAAAACCCTCTTCATAACGCATGATCGGGCCCTGGGTCAGCTGCGGGAACAGGGTGAAATATGCCGCCGTCTCCGCAAATACAGGCTTTTTCGTTATCCTGCCCCGGTACAGATCGATCTGCAGCGCGAGCATCTTAAAGACAAAAAAGCTTAAGCCCACGGGGATCCGGATGTTTTCATAAAAAAAG
>CAMOOZ010000057.1 GCA_946621895.1 uncultured Lachnospiraceae bacterium
ATATTGCGCTTATCGCTCATGATAACAAGAAGGCGGACATCCTGGACTGGTGTGAGAAAAACCAGGACATCTTAAAGTGCCATTTTCTCTGCGGCACGGGCACGACGGCCAAAATGATCACGGACCGCACCGGACTGCCGGTAAGAGGGTATAATTCCGGTCCTCTGGGAGGAGATCAGCAGATCGGCGCAAAGATCGTGGAGGGGAAGGTGGACTTCATCGTTTTCTTCGCTGATCCGCTGACCGCCCAGCCCCATGATACGGATGTGAAGGCGCTGATGCGGATCGCGGAGGTCTATGACATTCCGATTGCGATCAATAAGGCCAGTGCGGATTTTATGATCCGTTCCGAGCTGATGGAGACGGAATACGACCACAAGGTGATCAACTTCAAGGAAAACATCCGGCACCGCGCGGAAGAGCTTTAAGAATATCTGTTCGGCGCCCCTTTCGCAAAGACACGAAATGTCTTCGCACCGGGGCGCTGAACAAATACCTTCAAGAAAACTTTCGTTATTGATAAAAGCCCGGGTTCGGGGAAACCTGCAGAACCCGGGCCTTTTCTGTTTTTCCGGGTTTAGTCCTGCAGCGACCTCCTGATTTTCCTCTCCAGCTCTTCGATCCTTTCTCCGTAATTGCGCACCCTGATCTCACAGGAAAAGGCTAAAAGGCTGGGCTCCCTTGCCCCCGTCATCCTGTCGATGACCTTACGCTCCGCTTCACTTTTTCCCTCCTCGGAAAGGGGCTCCTTATATTTGATCAGCTTCACCAAAAGCCCGCGGAAGAGCTCATGCCCGGAGACCTTTTTCCCCAGCATCGCGCCAAAATCGTTTCCATGCTTCTGCATCAGAATTGCCAGCTCTGCCTCCGGCTTGTTTAACAGTCCCTTCAGCTCGCTCCGCCAAGCCCCACCAGCTCCGCCGTCCTGGTCATCGCCACATCACGCTTTTCCAGGGTCTTGCCCGGGAGAATAAGCGCACTTCGCCTGATGTCGTTGTGCCCCTTTAACGCCCGGTATTCTTCCATCACCGTCTGCAGGCCCTTCAGAAAATCCTGATCGGAAAGCAGCTCATCCACTTCCGCGGAAAAGTATGATCTCCTTTGCAGCTCGTTGAAAAAAACCCGCAGTTTTTCAATGCTTTCCGCCTTGTCCTCCGCAGCGGCATGCTTTTTCAGGAGCTCTGTCAGCTCATTCCCCTTCATGTCGATCAAAGTGGCCAGGACGCCATCTTCCTCTATCGCTTTGTAAAAGGCTGCCCCCCCGGGATATTTTTCCTTTGCTTTTCTAAATACCTCTGAAGCCTCTATCACCCCCAGGGATTCCGTAAAGGAGTATTCCTCATCCCCCTTCCGGATGAGGAGCGCATTTCCGAAAAGCTCCCCCGGCTCCTCGGTGATCTCGGCCCCTTTTGTATCAAAGGTCTCCCTGCGGGCCTCCTCCAAAAGCTCCTTCAGGGTATGAGGCTTTGACAGATCCGCCCGGTCAAAGCCTGATTTATCTGAATCGACCCGTTCGGTAATGGCGGTGATCTGCTGTTTCATCGCCACCTCCGATCCGGATCGTGCCTGAGGATCTTCCCACCATTTGCGGCGGCATTTTGATCCTGCCAGCTGCAGCGCATTAAAGGCCTTTCGCAGATTCAGGATCTCTTCCCCGGAAAGCACATCCTTCCCCTCTGCGGAATACGCCTTCAGCAGCTCCCCCACCGAGATCAGACTTCACAGTGCCCGCCTGAGAATCGTGACCCCAAGCGCATGGGGTCCCGTATGCACGGCGATGCCCGCGCCGATCAGAAGAAGGGGAATATCCTTTTCCGCTGTGGAAAACCCGATCTTTCCCAGCGCTTCCACCACCTGCTTTCTGAAGGCAACAGCCTCATCGTAATCATAGCCATAGCCGATATCCAGCACATATTCCTCAGGCGTCGCGTGGATCTCCTGCACATAGTTGATCAAAAGCTCCAGGCTTTTCGCAACGGTGCTCCTCCTGCTCCTGCCCACGCCGGAGCCAAAGATCTCCCCCTCTTTTAAGGTGATCACGGGCCTGATCCCAAGAACGCTACCGGCAAGGGAGGCCACCTTTCCGATCCGTCCCCCGGCCTTCAGATAATCCATGTTTCCCACGGTGAAAAAGATCCGTCCGGAGGAACGGATATCCTCCAGTATCTTTACGCTTTCCTCGGGCTCCTTTCCCGCGTCCCGCAGCTTTACCGCCTCCATCACATACAGTCCCTGGAGCACCGTGTTGATCCGGGCGTCAATAACAAAGATCCGGGCGCCAGGATATTCCTCCAGCACCACCTCCCTTGCGTTCACCGCGGCCTGGAAGGAGCCGCTGAACTTGGAGGAGATGCAGATGCAGATCACCGCCTTCCCCTCCTTCGCAAACCCGGAAAAAACATCCGCGTAGTCCTGGAGCGCAGGCATGGAGGTCTTCGGGAAGGTTTTCGGGTCGTCCACCATTCTCTGGTAAAATTCCCTGACGCTCAGCTGCGTGCCCTCTTTAAAATAGTTTTCACCATCGAAGGTCACATAAAAGGGCACGACCGTGACCTCGTTTGCGCTGACATAATCCGCCGGCAGATCACAGGATCCGTCGGAGATCAGTTCAAATTGTCTTTCCATAACAAGTGTTATTATCCTCCGATTATCTTTACAGGGACCGATCAGAATATCCTGGAGACCCCATCATGAATGGAAAACCGCGGCAGGTTTCCCAGATATCTTTCCACGACCTCCAGCACTACCACATCGGGCTCATATTCATCCAGCAGGCTTTCCTGGTAATCATAATAGATGACCATATGCGCATGGTCAAAATGACAGGCCAGATAGGGAAACATCAAAGTGGAAAAGGAATCCCCGATGACAAGCAGTGAGGAATTGTCTCCGACCTGTGCATAACCGTCCATTTCTGTCAGATCTTCGTTTACCGTGATCTCGGACTGATGGGGGGAGTACCCATAGGGATTCAGGATCGGCTCGTCCTTCAGGATGCCGTAGAGCCCGATCTGGATCGCAAGATCCTCGGCAAATGGCTCTCCCTCAGCCATTGGCACCTCCTCCAGCATCGGCATGGAATATCCCAGCTGTTCACTGAGGGCCTTCGCGGAAAGATAAGCCCCCGCCCTGGTCCAGTGCGTGTCATAGGAAAAATAAAGCGGCGGTGCGGGATGATCGCGTTTATAATCCTCCAGTGCCTCAAGGGGCTTCGCAACCGGTATGCCCAGCTCCTCAAACACCCGGGCCGCCTGATCCAGACGGCATGCCTTAGAAGGCGGGCCGTAAAGCGCGGGCATGTTTTCCGCATAAGCCCTTTCCTTATTGGGCGGAAGCATCACATAAAGCTTTGTCCCCCTGCTTTCCAGATAAGCTTTTGCCTCCGCGAACCTGACTTTGATCTCTTCCAGCTCCTTAGCGGAAAAAAGATTCGCCCCCTGATAATCCGCCAGCGGATCCTCGCCGTTTAGCTGGGAGCCCTTGTAAAAAAGCCAGCCCTCCTTTCCCACTAAAACGGAGCCTGATGAGGAGCTTTTAAAGAAGTGATAATCCAGCAGCCCCTGCAGCTTTGCCAGCTCATTCTTATAGGGCAGATGATCCGTAAAAAAGGCATTAAAGGAAGAGGGAAACGCCGGCAGCGCCTGTACGGAAAGCTCCGGCGCAGGCGCGAGCACCCTGTTTTCCCGGTTGGAGAGATCAAGGCCATCCCGCAGGAAAAAGAAGACGGGAAGCGGCAGCACAAGAAACAGCAATATGCATCCGTAGTATATGATTCGCGTGATCTTATCCATCGTTCAGAACCGGAAATAGATAAAGGGATTATAGGTCTGGTTGGCCAGCAGCAGAATGCTGTAAAACAGCACAACGGCAAGAAACAGTGCTTCCGGCAGGGAAAACCGGAACTTTTCCTTTATCCTTTCCGGCAGCAGCGTGAGAAAGCCCATCCCGATCAGGCCGCAGAGAAAGGCCAGCAGGATCTGCGTGCTCATCACGCTGCCCAGAGGAACGGCGCCCTCCGCGGGGCCGATGCCGAAAAGCTTTCCCGTTAACCTTAAGCCCAGTCCAAGATCCTCGGCCCGAAAAAAGATCCAGCCGATATTCACTACGAAAAAGGTGTAGATCCAGGAAAGGACGGCGATCCCTGTTCCCTTTTTCTCCAAAATCTTCCCTGCTTCCATTCGTTCCAGCAAAAGGAATACGCCGTGAAACAAGCCCCAGAACACAAAATTCCAGCTGGCGCCGTGCCATAAGCCCGTTACGGCGAACACGATCATCAGGTTTACATAAGTTCTTATCCTGCCTTTTCTGTTCCCGCCCAGGGGGATATAAAGATAATCCCGAAACCAGGAGGACAGGGAAATATGCCATCTTCGCCAGAATTCACGGACGGAACGGGAAAGATAGGGATGCTCAAAGTTTTCCAGGAAATCAAAGCCGAACATTTTTCCCAGCCCGATCGCCATATCGGAATAGCCGGAAAAATCATAATAGATCTGCAGCGTATAGAAAACGGAGGCGCACCAGGCAAGGGGCGCGTCGATCCTTGCGATATCCAGCGCATAGATCCTGTCCACGGCAATGGCCAGAAGGTTCGCGATGATCACCTTTTTCCCGAGACCATAGAGAAAACGGCGCATGCCAAGCGCGATCCCCTCCCCCGTGACCGTCCTTTCCGCAAGCTGCGTGTTGATATCCCGGTATTTCACAATGGGACCCGCGATCAGCTGCGGGAAAAAGGAGATATACAATGCCAGATTAACCAGGCTTTTCTGCGCCGGGTACTCCCGTTTATAGAGGTCTATGCAGTAGCTCATGGCCTGGAAGGTGAAGAAGGAGATCCCGATGGGCAAAGGGATCTGCGCCCGCGGCAGGCTGACAAAGGGCAGCAGATGATCCAGTGTGTTCAGCAGGAAGTTTGTGTACTTAAAAAAGCCCAGCAGAGAAAGATTTCCGATCACGGAAAGTGCAAGGATCAGCTTTCGCTTTGCATCCCACCTGTCCATCGCGAGGCCTGCCGCCCAGTTCATCAGGATCGAAAAAAGCAGCAGAAGCAGATAGAAGGGCTCTCCCCAGGCATAGAACAGGAGGCTTGCGAAAAGCAGCCAGAGATTTTTCGCCCGTATCCCCGGAAGGATCATACTGAGCAGAAAAACCGCCGGCAGAAATATCCATAAAAAAATAAGCGAGCTAAATACCATGGGGAAGCTCCAATACGCCGTAATGCACGAGCACAAAAATGATCAGCGCCCAGACACCTGCGATCAGCAGGATCATCATCAGATACCATAAGGGGTCGGTTTTGGAGTGGACATACTGCTGCTTTTCCAGTCTGCCCAGCTCCTTTTCCTTTTCCCGCAGCTCCTTTTCCGATTCCTTCAGATAGTTCTTATATTCTTTTTTCTGCGCGGCCACTTCCTTTTTCATCTGTGCCCGCTTTTCCTGAACAGGACTTTTTGCCATGATCTTTCACGCTTCCTCTCCTGCCACCTGACGAATATTTCTCTCAGCGGCTCTGCCATATATAGCAAACGACAAAGTTCTTTTTACTTGGGCGTTTGCTCCCGCCGGATTCGGGTCGCGAAGCGACATATTTCCTTACCGAATCCAAAGCTATGCTAAGCATAGCTTGCGGTTACTCCCGGAGGGTTATAGTCAA
>CAMOOZ010000058.1 GCA_946621895.1 uncultured Lachnospiraceae bacterium
CGCGATCACGGGGGAGCATGCGGAAAAGTATAACCTGTTTGTGGAGCCCGAGGCCAGGGTCGCGGATATCCCGGTGGGATTGAAGCAGAAGGGGGAGATCTTAGAGGCGCTGGTCAGGGGAGCCAGGATCCTGATCCTGGATGAGCCCACGGCAGTGCTTACCACACAGGAAACAGAGGAGCTCTTCCATGAGCTGACCAATCTGAAAAAGCAGGGTTATACCATTGTGTTTATTTCCCATAAGCTGAACGAGATCAAAGAGATCACGGATCGCCTCACGATCATGCGGAACGGCCGCTCCATGGGCGTTTACCGGACAGAGGAGGTGACGAAGGAGGAGATCTCCAGGCTGATGGTGGGCAGGGATGTGGTGCTTTCCCTGCAGAAGGAAAAGGCAAGGCCCGGGAAGACGGTGCTTCGGATCAGGGATCTGGAATACACCGGCGAGTGGGGAAAGAAAATGCTGGATAAGGTCTCGCTGGATGTGCGCGAGGGAGAGATCCTGGGCGTGGCCGGCGTGGAGGGAAATGGCCAGAAGGAGCTGGTAGACATGCTCTTTCACTTCGCCTCTCCCGATGCCGGCGAGATCGGGCTGGACGGAAAAAGCATCCTGGGCATGAGCCGGCATAAGCTGAGGGAAAACGGTGTTGCCCTCGTGCCGGAGGACAGGATGCTCTTTGGCATTGCCGCCACCGCTTCCATTGAGGAAAACCTGCTTTCCGACAGGAGCGGGAAAAAGCGCTTTAATATCGGCCCCTTTTTCAGGCATAAGGCGATCCGGGAGGAGGCTGACCGGCTGATCAGGGATTTTACCGTGCTCTGCAAATCCGGAAAACAGCAGGTGGGCATGCTCTCCGGCGGAAATATCCAGAAGGTGGTGGTGGCCAGGGAGTTCACCAGTGAGCCGAAGCTGATCATCGCGGATCAGCCCACGCGGGGGATTGATGTGGGCGCCACGGAGTTTATCCGGAAAAAGCTGGTGGAGCTTTCCCGCTCGGGGATCGCCGTACTGCTCGTGTCCGCGGACCTGAATGAGGTGATGGAGCTTTCCGATTCACTGATCGTGATGCATGGCGGAAGGATCGCGGCTTATTTCGAGGACACGGCGCAGCTTACGGATGAGGAAATGGGGGAGTACATGCTCGGCCTGAAGTGCCAGACGCCCGAAGAGATCCGGAAGGTGTGCCATGGGGAATAGCATGATATTATGACAAAAAAAAGAGAGCTTACCTTTACACTGGTCCGTTCCCTGCTGGCGATCCTTATCGCGCTGGGGGTGGCCATGGTGCTGATCTTCATCAGTGTGCAGGGTAAGGATTTCGGTGAAAAGCTGGTCACCACGGGGGAGGCCCTGAAACAGCTGCTTTTGGGACCCCTCTTTAAGATGAACAGCAGGGGCACGGTGTTTGATCTGAAGCGCCTCTGTGATATCCTTGCCACGATGATCCCGATCACCTGCACGGGACTTGCGGTCTGCATCATGTTTTCCGCGAACCAGTTCAACATGGGCGCTGAGGGCGGGATCCTGCTGGGCGCCTTCGTGTCGGGAATGGTGGGGGTCTATGTGCCGCTGCCCTATGGCGCGCATGCTGCCTTTGCCGTGATCGCCGGCGGGGTGGCTGTCGGGATCATGATGCTTATCCCGGCGCTTTTGAAGGCGAAGCTTGGCGTGTCGGAGATGGTATGTTCTCTGATGCTCAATTATATCGTGCTCTATATCATCAAATTTCTGATGAACACCTATCTGGCGGATAAGAGCAAGGGACAGGTGCAGAGCCACGATTTTCTCCCCACCGCGGGTATTGTCCCGCTTGCGGATGATCCCATCTTTACGAGCACGAAGCTGACCTGGGGCTTTATCGTGGTCATCCTGTTCGTCATCATATCGGGGCTGTTTCTTTTCCATACGCGATGGGGCTATATGATCCGGATGATCGGGATCAACCAGGATTTTGCGGGCTACTCCGGGATAAAGGTGGCTTCGATGGTGGTGCTTTCCCAGGTGGCAGGGGGCTTTCTTGCGGGCGCCGGCGGCGGCATCGAGATGCTGGGGCGTTATAATAATTTCAACTGGAAATCCCTTCCCGGCTATGGCTGGACCGGGATCACGATCGCGATCCTGGCCGGCAATAATCCCTGGTTTGTGCCTCTGGCGGCGTTTTTCATGGCTTATATGCAGAAGGGCTGTGATCTGATGGCCACCTATGTGGGGGTACCCACGCAGCTGATCGATATCGTGCAGGGGGTGATCTTCCTCTTCTTCGCGGCGGAAAAATTCTTAAGCCGTTATCGCCAGTCCCTCGTGGTAAAGACCGCGCAGGAGGAACAGCGCAGACGCGGAGGGACAGCGCCAAGAATTGATATCGCTGTGAGAAACGCAGTTCAGCGCGCGGAAAGGGCCGGCGGAACGGCTGCGGAAGGGAAACCGGACAGCGGCGCGGCTGCGGAAAGCGTAAAGGCTGCGGAAGGGAAACCGGATGGCGTCGCGGCTGCTGAAGGCGGATCGGACGGCGCCGCGGCTGCGGGAAAGGAGGATCGGGATGAATAATTTCCTTGCCATGCTGCTGACGCCGGATTTCTTCTTCTCTATTTTCCGGATCTCCGCGCCGATCCTGTATGCCACGCTCGGCGCCATCGTCGTGGAAAAGGCGGGCTTTGCGAATATCGGCCTCGAGGGGCTGATGATGTTTTCCGCACTGGCGGGATCGCTTGCAAGCTATTATTCCGGCAGCTGGTTCGTGGGACTTCTGGCCGCGATGCTCACCGGCGTGCTGATGAGCCTGCTGATGGGCTTTTTCGCGTTCCAGTTAAAGACGGATGTCATTCTGGTGGGGATCGCCGTGAACATGATGGGTTCGGGCGGCACCCTTTTCCTCTGCAATGTGATCACGCAGAGCACAGAGGGAAAGGCCATGGCCTCCACCACGGGACTGATCACGAAGAGCCTGTGCATCCCCGATATCCATATCCCCTTTGTGCAGGATATCCCGTTTATCGGGCAGGTGCTTTCCGGGCATTCCCTGCTGACCTTGCTGGCCTTTGTCTGCGCGGCGCTGACCTCAG
>CAMOOZ010000059.1 GCA_946621895.1 uncultured Lachnospiraceae bacterium
GCAGGATCTCCGTGTCCTCCCCGTTTGCAAGATAAGCAAGGATGGTGCTCTTTCCGCAGCCCACCCCGCCGGTGATGCCGATAGTTTTTGTACGATAAGGATCAGTCATTGGTTTACATAACTCTACAGTCTCGGATAAGCTGCATTTTTAGTTTACATAACTCTCAAATTACAAACAAATTGCGTTAGTAAGTTTACATAAGTATATTTATCCTATCGCGGTTTACATAATCTATTTCGCCTCACCCCAGTTCGTCCCGGCGTGCACCTCCACGGTCAGGGGCACCTCCAGTGCCGCCGCGCCCTCCATCTCTTTTTTCAGGATCTCCTTCACCTTCTCCTCTTCCCCCGGCGCCGTCTCCACCAGCAGCTCGTCGTGCACCTGCACCAAAATCCGCGAAGAGAGATCGGCTTCCCGAAAACCCCTCTCCACCCCCAGCATCGCAAGCTTCATGATATCCGCCGCCGTTCCCTGGATCGGCGCGTTCATCGCGACCCGCTCACCAAAGCCCTTCATCTGCGCGTTCGCGGCCCTGAGCTCAGGCACAGGCCTTCTCCTGCCGAATAAGGTCTCTGAATAGCCCCTTTCCTTTGCGAGCCTGATGCATTCCTGCTGGAAATGCCGGATGCCGGGGAAGGTCGCGAAATAGTTTTCCATATATTCCGCCGCCTCACTGACGGGGATATTCAGATCCCCGGCAAGTCCGAAGGCGCTGATCCCGTAGATGATCCCGAAGTTCACGGCCTTTGCCTTCCGGCGCAGCTCCGGGGTCACCTCTTCAAAGGGAATGTGGAAGACCTGGGAGGCGGTCGTCCCGTGAATATCCAGATTTTTCCGGAAGGCATCGATCAGCACCGGGTCCTTCGCCATATGCGCAAGGATCCTCAGCTCGATCTGGGAATAATCCGCATCCGTGAAAAGGAAACCTTCCCTTGGCACGAAGATGCGCCGCAGAAGCCTGCCCTGCTCGGTCCTGGTGGGGATATTCTGAAGATTCGGATCCGCCGAGGAGATCCGCCCGGTGGCCGTGATCGTCTGATGAAAATGGGAGTGGATCCTGCCATCCTCTCCGATAAAGCCATAGAGCCCGTCCGCATAGGTGCTCTTCAGCTTGGCGAGCCCCCTGTATTCCAGAAGCCTTGCCACCACGGGATAGTCCGGTGCAAGCTTTTCCAGGATCTCCGCCGCCGTGGAATAGCCGGTCTTCGTCTTCTTCGCGCCGGGCAGCTTCATCTGCCCGAAGAGGACCTCGCCCAGCTGCTTTGTGGAATTCAGATTGCAGTCTTCTCCCAGCTCCTGATGCAGCATTTCCTCAAGCTGAGTTATTCTCTCCGCAAGCTTTTCCCCATAGGCCTTCAGCTCTTCCTTCTTCACCTGAATGCCTGCCTGCTCCATCCGGTAAAGCAGCAAAGAAAGCGGCATTTCCATTTCCAGAAAGAGCTTTTCCATCCCCAGCTCCGAGAGTCTCTCCATCAGCGGATCCGCAGCCAGAAGCATCGAGGTGGCCGTGTCGAAAAGATAGCCCTCCATTGCCTCCCTGTGCTCCCTGTAGGCCTCCAGGGGAAGCTGCTTTTTAAACAGCTCATAATAGGTGACCATCTGGATATTCGCATATTCCCTGGCCACATCATCCACGCGGTAATCATTTTTCAGCGGATTCACCAGATAGGCTCCCAGCAGCAGATCCCGGTACTGATCCGTCGAGGAAGCATCCAGAAAACCGTAAAGCCTTTTGGTCTGGGCGCCGACCAGCAGCTTCCCCGCCTGAAAAAGCGCGTTGATCCTATCCCGCAGAAGCTGCCCCGGTGCCTGTTCCCCCAGGGGGACGATGAGCACCTCCGAGGGATCCGCGCTGAAGACGGCCAGCGCCTCCGGCATTTCCCCGTAGAGGAAGAAGGAAAAATATTTTTCGCAATTTATTTTTGCAAAATAGTTTTCCAGTTCCTCCGGATCGGTGATCGTCCGGAGCGTTCTTTCCCGATTGCGGATCGTATTCTTCGCCGCCTCATCAAAACGCTTAAAGGTGCTGCGCAGGCCCAGACGCTTGCAGAAGGCGTAGGCCTCCGGGGTGAGCAGCGCAGCGGGATCCGCAAGCGCGGCCTTTTCCTCATCAAGCTCCACCTCTCCGTCTGTTTTGATCCGGGAAAGGGTGAGGCTTAATTCCGCAAGCTCCCTGTTTTCCGAAAGATTCTTTTTCAGCGATGCCTTCGTGATCTGTTCCAGATTGGCATAGACCCCCTGCACGCTCCCGTAGGTCCGGATCAGCTCCGTGGCGGTCTTCGGTCCCACCTTGGGGACTCCCGGAATATTGTCCGAAGCATCGCCCTGCAGCGCCTTTACTTCGATAAAGGCAAGGGGCGTCACCCCCAAAGCCTCCTCCACATCCGCGGCGAAGTAATTCTCCGTGGTCGTCACGCCGCCTTTGGTCTTCGGAATGCTGATCTTCGTCTTCTCCGTGGCGATCTGAAGGAGATCCCTGTCCCCGGAAACGATCGTGACCTCCATTCCCTTTTCTTCCGCCTTGCGCGCAAGGGTCCCCAGCACATCATCCGCCTCAAGCCCTGCCTTTGACACCTGGCTGATCCCCATCGCGTCAAACATTTCCCGCAGCAGCGGGATCTGCTCCCTTAATTCCTCCGGCATCGGCTTCCTCGTGCCCTTATACTCCTTAAACAGCTCATGCCTGAAGGTGGGGGCATGCTCATCCATCGCCACCACAAGATAATCCGGCTTTTCTTCATCCACCAGCTTAAAGAGGATATTGAAAAAGCCAAGGATCCCGTTGGTATGGACGCCGTCCGCATTCGTCATCGGGGGGAGCCCGTAAAACGCTCTGTTTAACAGGGAATAACCGTCCAGTAAAAGCAGCTTCATGTTATGTAAACCTCACATCATGCCCGCGGAAATCACCGGAAACCGCGGCCGCAAACCGGCGCGCCGGCAGCCGGCCCCGTCGGTCAGGATTGTTTCCAAGAAAAACCCCGCCCCCTCGGGGGCGGGGTCAACCGCTTCAGATTGTCAGTCGGAAAAAGGGGTTTATCCCTTAGTCTCTCTCCACGATGGCGGAGCAGCCCATGCCGCCGCCGACGCAGAGCGTCGCAAGACCCTTCTTCGCGTCTCTTCTCTTCATTTCATACAACAGCGTGACGAGGATCCTCGCGCCGGAGCAGCCCACCGGATGTCCAAGAGCGATGGCGCCGCCATTCACATTCAGCTTATCCAGATCAAATCCCAGATCCTTGCCAACTGCCACGGACTGTGCGGCAAAGGCCTCGTTTGCTTCGATCAGATCGAAATCGCCGATCTTATAGCCGGTCTTCTCCATGACCTTTCTGGTGGAATAGACGGGGCCGATACCCATGATCGCGGGATCGCAGCCAGCCAGCTCGCTGCCGATCCAGGTGCCCATGATCTCGACGCCCAGCTCCTTTGCCTTCTCCTCGCTCATCACGATGATGCAGGCCGCGCCGTCATTGATCCCGGAGGCATTGCCGGCTGTCACCACGCCGCCGTCCTTCTTGAAGGCGGGCTTTAACTTGGCAAGACCCTCTTCGGTCACGCCCTTGCGGGGGCCTTCATCTGTGTCAAAGATCTTTGTTTCCTTCTTCGTCTTGACCTCAACGGGAACGATCTCATCCTTGAATTTGCCCTCTTCCATGGCCTTCTCGCACTTGTTCTGGCTCCAGGTGGCGAAATGATCCAGCTCTTCCCTGGTCAGGCCCCACTGCTCGGCAATGTTCTCGGCCGTGATTCCCATATGATAGTTGTGGAATGCATCCGTCAGGCCGTCCTTGATCATGGAATCATACATCGTGGCATGGCCCATACGATAACCGGTTCTGGCCTTGTCCAGCAGATAAGGCGCGCCGCTCATGGACTCCATGCCGCCGGCCACGATGATATCCGCATCACCCATGGCGATCAGCTTGGCGGCAAGGTTCACGCAGTGAAGACCGGAGCCGCAGAGCACATTGATCGTCGTTGCGGGCTTCTCCACCGGGATCCCTGCATTAACGGCAGCCTGTCTTGCCGGATTCTGACCAGTACCGGCCTGGATGACGCAGCCCATGTAAACCTCGTCCACATCCTCAGGTTTAATGCCGGCCCGCTTTAAGGATTCCTTGATCACGATCTCCCCAAGCTTGGGTGCGGGAACGGTGGAAAGACCTCCGTTCATCGTGCCGATCGCCGTGCGGCATGCGCCTGCAAGTACAACTTTTCTCGCCATAATGACCCTCCATTTTTTCAAAATATAGGATTTCAGTTAGCGCAAGTTTAACATAGAATCCTTCGGAATACAACAAGAATTCGGCATTTTGAAGTTTACATAACATCGCTCACATCTTATTCATCCGGCATAGAACTCCGTCTTTGTTTCGTTTGCCTGGATCAGGACGGAGGACTGGTTGAATGCCTCGATCAATTCATCCGCAGCCGCATGAACGCTCTCCAGATCCGTATCGCTTAAATAAATCATAAAGGAATGCTCTTCATAGAGTTTTTCGCCGTCCTTCCATCCCCCTTCCGCTTCCTGTATCGTGTAGCCCCCAAAATGCCTGACAAGGATATCCTCGATCATTTTCTTCGCTTCCGCTTCCGAACAAACGGGCTGATTGGTGTCCTTATCATTGGTTCCGACAAACATCACATATTGAACATCCCTGCCCTCAGCCGCCTTGTTGGATACCACTGTAAAGCAGCTTATCGCCGAGAGGACTAACGCAATTACGGAAATAATAACAGCGGTAAGATCCTTTTTCTTTTCCATCTTCTGTTCTCCTGTCGTTGCAAAACATGTTTCCTTATCTGATCACCTCGTGGATCAGCTGCCGCATCTCCGGTTCGGCATCCCCGATCAGAACGGCGTCGTAAAACCGCTCCGTGACCTCCTGCAGGCGCTTTTCCTCATTCACATACAGCGTGGCCAGGGGTTCGCCCTGCTCCACTTTGTCTCCCACCTTTTTATGGAGCATGAGTCCGACGCCCGGATCGATGACATCCCCCAGCTTTTCCCTGCCGCCGCCCAAAAGCATCGCGCAGACCCCGATCTCGTCGCAGATCATGCGCTCCAGACAGCCGCTTCGCTTTGCCGGGATCACCACCTTGCGCTTCGCTTCCGGAAGCCTCTCCGGATGCCTGATCGC
>CAMOOZ010000060.1 GCA_946621895.1 uncultured Lachnospiraceae bacterium
CTCCGTCAGAAAAAGCTTTTCCTGCTCGATCTTCTCTGCGATCTTATTTAAGATATCGATCACCTTAGCCTTATCCGTCATGCCCGTTCATCCTCTGCTCAGCGCATTAAAACTGTTTGAATCCGGGGGTATCCGCCTTTGCATCCAGAAGGCCCTTCAGCTCATCATCCAGCTTCAGGATCGTGATGGAGAAGCCGGCCATTTCCAGAGAGGTCATGAATTCGCCCACAAAAGTCTTATACCCCTGAATGTTTTTGGATGCCGGCACATCCGCCACATGATTATTCACCACGAAAAGCTCCATCAGCGGAGTGGCGCCGCAGCTGTTGATCATCACCGCGACCTCGGAGCCCGTGAAGTCCAGATCCCCAAGGATCTTGTCCAGCAGCTGATCCGTGATCTGATCCGCCTCCTGCAGCTTCTCTTTATGTGTGCCGGGCTCGCCGTGGATGCCGATCCCGATCTCCATCTCGTCCTCGCCGATCTCAAAGCCCGGCTTGCCGGCTGCGGGAACCGTGCAGGGCGTGATGGCCATGCTCATCGAGCGGACATTCGCGATGACCTTTTCCGCAGTGGCCTTGACTTCCTCCAGGGAGGCGCCGGTCTCAGCCTTTGCGCCGGTCAGCTTATGCACCAGGACCGTGCCTGCGATGCCGCGGCGTCCGGTGGTATAAAGGGATCCGTCCACAGCCACATCATCATCCACAACGACCTGCTCGACCTTGATCCCTTCATCCCTGGCCATATCTGCGGCCATCTCGAAGTTCATGATATCGCCGGTGTAGTTCTTGATGATCATCAGGACGCCCGCATCCGTGGCAATGGCCTTGATGCCCTCATAAATGGCATCGGAGGCGGGAGAGGTGAAAACCGCGCCGGCCACGGCCGCGTCCAGCATGCCCTCGCCCACATAACCGCCGTGCGCGGGCTCATGTCCGGAACCGCCCCCGGAGATCAATGCGACCTTGCCCTCTTTCTTTTTGGCGCGGGCCACCACATTGAAATCCCCTACCTTCCTGATGTACTGGGGGAATGCCTTGACCATTCCGTTAATCATCTGATTCTCGACCTGATCCACTGCATTGATGATTTTTTTCATTCCTGATACCTCCTCTGGAATTGAAAACGCTTCGGGCGGCCCCCAATACAAGCCGCCTGACCCCACCGCGGCGCAGGAAAGCGCTGCGGTTTAAAACCATTTTTATTCTACACCTACACCCTCCCTTTGTCACGGGAAAAGTGAAAAAGCAGCGAGCCGGGGGCAAAGCGCTACAGAAACAGGATCACGCCGACCCCGATCAGTCCAAGCGCGTTCAATGCGATTCCCAGATCCGCAAAAAGGTAAAACCTGTCCTTCTCCATCCTGGAGAGGATCCCGCACAGCTCTCCCGCCAGGGCATAGAGCATGGACAGGAAAAGCACCATTCCCAGCCGCAGCTCCGGCTTTCCCCCGCCGAGGAAGGAATAATAGACCGCAACGGCCTCGGAGATCACGGAGATCGCCCCGATCACCGCAGAGAAAATGGATCTCTCGGAATAGGACTTGTCCGTGAAGATGTAGTTTTTACGCATGTCTTTTCAGATGAGCACCCGGGACTTTCCGTTAAGAAGCCTCGCGCCGCTGATGATCAGCAGGGTCCCCCCCGCCACGCCCAGCGCGATTCTGACAATCCCCATCACCAGGTTGAAACGCCCTGCCCGGCCCAACATCTTATAAATTTTTTCTTCCATTTTACCCTCCCGGTTTAAGGAACCGTCACGAAATATAGCAAGCGAACAAAGCAATTGCTATTTCTATCATACCACAGGCGCGGCGTGAAATAAATGCATCTGTTCAGCGTTCCTGAGAAGCCCCGTACTCCGCGTAATACGCGTCCATGCGTTCCTTCATCTCTTTTGTAAACGGTGTCCCGTCCGGAAAGCCCCTTTGCTCCAGATATTGCCTGACCTCCCGCATCGCAACAATGGCGCCGGCCGGAAACCCGTACTTTTCGGCTATCCCGGCCAGGGCGCTGCCCGCCCCGTCCTTTCCTTTTTCCTGTCTGTCCAGCATGACCATCATGCCCCTGATCTCCCGTACCCCCTGCGCCTGCAGGATCGGCCAGGTTTCCTCGATGGACTGCCCCGAGGTGGTCACATCCTCGATGATCACCACCCGGTCGGAAGCGGTCAGCGGGCTTCCCAGCAAAATCCCCGCGTCGCCGTGGTCCTTAAGTTCCTTTCTGTTGGAGCAATACCGGATCTCCTTGCCGTAAAGCGTGGAAAAGGCGATCGCGCAGGCCACGCTCAACGGGATCCCCTTGTAGGCGGGGCCAAAGAGCACGTCAAAATCATCTCCATAGGCAGCATGAATGGCGCGGGCGTAAAACTCCCCCAGCCGCTTCAGCTCCCCGCCCGTCTGAAAGGCCCCGGCATTCATGAAAAACGGAGATTTTCTGCCGCTTTTCAGCGTAAAATCACCAAACTTAAGAGCCTTTGCTTCGAGCAGAAACGCAATAAATTCCTCCTGATATTCAACCATTTTATCCCTCACTTTCCCCGGCGTTTTCGCCGCCTCAGGAACTGGAAAGAAATAAACCTCATTGATAATTCAATGCGTTATTTATTTACAGTTCCTTCCGCTCTTTAAGCTCCACCCCGGCGTACTGGCTTTTTACGAGCTCCGCATAAAAGCCCTTTTTCCGCAAAAGCTCCCTGTGATCTCCCCGCTCGATGATCCTGCCTTCCTTCATCACCAGGATCTCATCCGCGCTGCGGATCGTGGAAAGCCTGTGCGCCACAATGAAAGCCGTCCGGTTTTCCATCAGTCGCTCCAGCGCGGCGGAGATCCGCTTTTCCGTCATCGTGTCGATGGAGGAGGTGGCCTCATCCAGCAGGATCACCTGCGCGCGGCTGAGGAACACTCTGGCGATGCAGAGCAGCTGACGCTGCCCCTCCGACAGCTCGGTTTTCCCCTCCCCGAGCATTGTATCATATCCCTCAGGCAAAAGGCGGATAAAATCGTGCGCTCCGCAGGCCCTGGCGGCTTCCGTGATCTCTTCCATCGTCGCCCCCTCCCTGCCGAGGCCGATATTCTGCGCCACACTGCCGTATCGGATCCAGGTGTCCTGCAGCACCATGCCGAAGCGGCCGCGC
>CAMOOZ010000061.1 GCA_946621895.1 uncultured Lachnospiraceae bacterium
GGTGCTGGAGGAAGCCCTGAACGAATATACGGGAACGCTGCTGTATGTCTCCCACGACCGTTACTTTATCAATAAGACCGCAAAGCGCGTGCTGGAGCTGGAAAACGGAGGGCTTAAGTCCTGGCTGGGCAATTATGATGATTATCTGAACAAAAAGGAGGAGCTCTCCCGGGGCAGCTTCGCACAGGGCCCGGCGCAGGCGCCGGAAAAGGGGCTGATAAAGGCGGAGGGCCTCGCCGCAAAGCAGGATTATCAGGAAAAAAAGCAAAGACAGTCCAGAGAAAGAAGCAGAAAACGCAAGCTTGCCGAATGTGAGGAAAATATTTCCGCTGTCGAAGCGCGTATCGCCGGGATTGACGAAAACATGGCTCTTCCGGAAATCTGTACCGATGCGGCAAAGCTCTCCTCCCTGCAGGCGGAAAAGGAAGAGCTCCGGCAAAAGCTGGAGGCGCTCTATGCAGACTGGGAAAAGCTGATGGAAGAAGAAGACGGACCCGGCTGAACCGGGATCCCTTTTGACGCTTGTATGATGAATATGGAACGACTGGAAAAAATCCTGAATAACCGCAAGATATATCTCCCGCTGATGGCCCTTATTCTGCTGGTTTCCGTTTTCCTGAAGACCTGGCGGCTCACCTCGGTTCCCAGCGGGATCCATGTAGATGAAGCGGGAATGGCGTATGATGCCTGGTGTCTCGCCAATTTCGGCATGGACAGGTGGCTGAATTCCTGGCCGGTCTATCTGATCAATTTCGGCGGGGGGCAAAGCGCCCTGCTGGCCTATCTGGTGATGATCGCCATCCGTCTCACCGGCGATTTTTCGCTTCTCACGATCCGCATCGTGTCCGTGCTGTTAAGTGTCCTGGCGAGCATCTGCTGGGTGGTCTTCCTGCATAAAACGATGGACAGGGTCTTTGCCCTTCTGGGCGCCGGGCTTCTTTCCATCATGCCCTATTTTATCATGCAGTGCCGCTTCGGCCTGGACTGCAATCTGCTGGTAAATATGCTCTCCATCTCCCTTCTCTGCACCCTGATCGCGGTCAGGAAGGACAGATACCCGTTTTATTTTCTGGCCGGCGCCTGCTGGGGACTGACCTACTATACCTATGCGCTGAGTTATATCCCGAACACCCTGATCATCCTCACCATTTCGCTGGTGCTCTTTCTCCAGGACAGAAAACGCCTGAAAAAGCTCCTCGTCATGCTGATCCCCATCGTCCTGATGGGAATGCCGCTCTTTCTCATGCTCCTGATCAATACGCTCGATAAGGGGGTGAAGCATTTCGGGCCCATCACCATTCCGCGGCTGCCGAATTACCGGGGCGGGGAATTCACCTTCGAGCCAGCGCGGATCCTTGAGAATTTCCTCACCGTGGTCCGAAACATCCTGTCCTATGACTGGCTTCCCCATAATTCCCTGGAGGAACACTGGATCTTTTATAAGATATCCGTTCCTTTTCTGATTTTGGGCTTTCTGAAATACGGCTGGGATACGGTGCAGGCCATCCGGCAGAAAGCCCTTTCCTTTCGGCATGGGTGGATGGCGGGCTTTTTCTTCTACTTTCTGGAGGGCTGCTTTCTGGCGGGGGACGGACCGAATATCAATAAGCTGAACGGCATCCTTTATGCGCAGATGTTTATCCTGGTGTACGGCATTCTGTTTGCGCTGCAGATGTTCAGGGAAAAATACATGCTTCCCGCGGCTGTTCTGCTCGGTGCGGTGTATGTCTGGAGCTTTCTTTCCTTCGGACTTGACTATTACAGTCAAAAGCAGCCCCGGATCTTTTTTATGGACTCCTATGCGGATCTGGCGGAGGCGGTAAAAGAGGATCTGGCGGAAAACAACCGAAGCTTTTATCCGGAAAGCAATGACCGCTATGAAAATGAGATCCTTTTCGCCGTCACCTTCCTGCCGGATCCCCGTGATCTTGATGTGACAAAACGGTATCTCGAATACGGGCATTACAGGATCCGTCAGAAGAACAGGGAATTCTTTCCCGATTCCTGGATGGTGGTGCATAAGGACCAGGAAGGAAACTCCCTGGTCCCTGACATGGTCGTAAAGGACGCCCTGGAAAACAGGGCCTATGACTGCGTTCTCACCGGCACGATCGAGGAGAACCTGGAGAAGCTGACGAAAGACGGTTATGTCTGCCTGCTGGAAATGCGGGACGATGCCTCGCTTTTAACACCGGACGGAGAGATCACCTCATTTCATGATTTCCACGATCCTGAGAATCGCTTCGCAACGGAATACGGGGAGCTCGGCATAGCCTCCGGGGATGATGAAGCCTACAGCATTTCCCTGGCGGGAAACACCCTCTGGCGATCCGATGAGGCGGAATATGCCGCCCTCCAAAGAAGGCTGATCTGCATTGATCCGGAAACCGGGGAATCCGTCTTCGCGATGAGCGAATATTCCGCCGGCTATTAAGCGGACCTTCCGCACGGCTTCCCGGCGGCATGCATTACACCGCCAACCGCCGGGACTTCAATGAAGGTCTTTCAGACCATCCTCTTTGCGATCGCCCGGATAAAATCCAGCGAATTAAGCACCTTCACCTCTTTTTTCTCCGTGATCCTGGCCAGATCCCCGGTCATCTCACCTTCCGCGATGGTCTTAAGCGTCGCCTTTTCCAGACGGTCCGCAAAGCTTTGAAGCTCCGGCAGCTCATCCAGCTCACCCCGTTTTCTTAAGGCGCCGCTCCAGGCAAAGATCGTGGCCACGGAATTCGTGGAAGTCTCCTCTCCCTTTAAATGCTTATAATAATGGCGCTGGACCGTGCCGTGGGCGGCCTCATATTCATATACCCCCTCGGGGGATACCAGCACCGAGGTCATCATTGCGAGCGACCCATAGGCCGAGGAGACCATGTCGCTCATCACATCCCCGTCATAATTCTTTAACGCCCAGATAAAGCCGCCCTCGGATTTCATCACCCTCGCCACGGCGTCGTCGATCAGCGTGTAGAAATAGGTGATCCCGGCCTCTTCA
>CAMOOZ010000062.1 GCA_946621895.1 uncultured Lachnospiraceae bacterium
CAGGAGGCGGAAGCCGCGGCGGAGGAGGCCGGGATCTACAGCCATGCGATCTCCAATCCGGGCTGGGGCATGAGCTATCACGATGAGCTGATCGATGATGAGCTGCCGCCGATTCCCCTTAAGCTGACTGAGGTAAATAAGGAAAAGAGCGACTGGATCGATGAAACGGTCTGGGCACCGGAGCATGGGCTTACTTTGCCGGAGGCGCTTCCGTATGTGTCCGGTTTCTATACCCTCACGCCGGAGGTGGGAGAGGGCGTTTTGGGGCTCACCGTGACCAATTCGGAAACGGAGACCTCCACCTATTTCGATCTTTCCGCCTTCCTTGATCCGCCGGATAACGGGGGAGGCACCTTCGGGGAATACGCGATCCCGGAGATCGGCTATGCGACGGTTTATGACGATACGCTGTATGTTTCCCTTGCGCACCGCACCTACGCCAGCGCGCAGCCCCACAACGCCTTTATCCTGGCCATCGATGTGGCACTGGGCGAGCTTTTGTGGAAGAGTGAGGAGCTGGTCTGCAATTCCCGGAATTTCATCGTGGGAAAGGACGCGATCATCTGCGGCTACGGGTTCACGAACGAGGACGATTATATCTATATCCTTCGCCGGGAAAACGGAAAGACCTGGGATAAGCTCAAGGTGGCAAGCCAGCCCTCGTACTTTATCCCGGCGGATGATTCGCTGTATGTGATCACCTATAATACGGCGTATGAGTATCATGTGGAGGGGTTGAATTAAGGAAACATTTTCTGAGAGGAGCAAATGATCATGGCGGATGTACTGAATTTCAAATGCCCCTGCTGCGGGGCCACGCTTCCCTTCAGCGGGAAGACCGGTCAGATGACCTGCGAATACTGCGATGCGAGCTTTACGATGGAGGAGGCGAAGGCCGCGCAGGAGGCCATGGAGAACAATGCCTCCTCGGACATGACCTGGACCACCGCCGAGCAGGCGCTGATCACGGATGAAAACGGCAAGGTGCAGGGGGATCTCTGCCCCTCCTGCGGCGCGGAAATGGTGGCCACGGATATCACCGCCGCCACGGAATGCCCCTACTGCGGCAATCAGGCGATCATTCCGCAGAGCTTCGAGGGCATATACCGGCCCGAGCTGATGATCCCCTTTGCGATCGACAAAAACACCGCGAAGGCAAAGCTGCAGGATTTTGTCCGGGGCAAGAAGCTTCTGCCGAATTCCTTCACGGAGGGAAACCGGATTCAGGAGATCAACGGCATCTATGTGCCCTTCTGGCTCTACAGCTGTCATGCGGACGGCAATGTGGATTTTGAAGGGGTGAAAACGAAGACCTGGGAGGACGAGCGTTTCCGGTATGAAAAACGGGATTACTACCGCATCACCCGGGGCGGCGGCATGGACTTCGAGAAGATCCCCGTGGACGCCTCGAAGCAGATGGACGATAACACGATGGATTCTCTGGAGCCCTTTGAATTAGGCAAGGCAGTCCCCTATGACGCGGCCTATTTCAGCGGATATCTCGCGGACCGCTATGATGTGGAGGAAAAGGAGGCGCAGCCAAGGGCAAACGAGCGTGTGATGAACACCTTCCGGGACGAAATGCGCAAGCAGGTCTCGGGCTACGGCGAGGTGCGCCAGACCGGGGAAAGCATTCAGTTAAGCGGCGCGAAGGCGCAGTATGCCATGCTTCCCTGCTACATGATGACCACGAAATACAACGATAAGCTCTACACCTTCGGGATCAACGGGCAGACCGGGAAGATGGTGGGCTCGCTCCCCATCGATATGGGCAAATACTGGATGCATGTCGGGCTTGCGGCACTGATCAGCTTTGCGCTCTTCCAGGCGGTCATCTATTTTCTTTCCAGCTTCTCCCTTGTCCCCGAGATTGTCGCGCTGGTGATCGCGCTTATTGTCGGCTTTCTTTACGGTGGTTCGCTGAAGGCGCAGATGAGCACCGTCCATCGCGCGGTGCAGGCCTCCGCCTATCTGAAATCCGGCAGCATAAAGTACGGGGTGAGAACCGACCGTTTTCTTTACAGCAAGACGGATCAGCGGGAAAAGCCGAAAAAGGAATGAAAAGACATACAAACGAGGGAGGGCATTTGCCCTCCCTCTTCTTTGGAACTGTCCGAAAACAGATTTACACGCTTTGCCGTAAAACTGCGATATAAGGTTTTTGCGGCGAAGAAAACAGGCAATTCATTTCGAGACAGTTCCATATGCCGCCGGGCGCGAAGTGACTGTTTCAGTCAAAAACAATCCTCCCCTGCGGGGCGGCGTACTGCTCCCCGATCACGCCCCCGAGCTGCTGTTCAATATAGTCGGCTATCACCTCCGAATCCGGCATGATATTATCCCTGACGATGACGGCATCCTGAAACATCGTCATGCCGTCGCCGTATTCGCGGAGGAGATAATTGATTCCTCCCACCGTATAGGTTTTTTCCGGGTCTAACGGCGCATTCCCGACCATTACATCGTGAACCCTTCTCGCCCCGCCCACGCCGACAAACTGTTCCCTTTCATTCGTCAGGATGCTCGAGGGGATGGCGGCATTGATTTTGTAGGTCAATCCGGAAACCTGCATAAAGCCGCCGCCTTCCTGCGGATAGTTTTTCGCTCCCATCTCCAGCGCGTCCAGGATCACCTGCCCCTTCACCGCCACCACACAGACCATATTGTTAAAGGGATAAAGATTCAGGATATCGTTTAAGCTGATCTCTCCGGGCTCCAGATCCGCCCGGATGCCGCCGGCGTTTACCAGCGCAATATCCGCATCCAGCACTTCTCGGAAAGCATCGGCGCAGAAATCCCCCAGATTTGTTTCCCTGCTTCGAACCAGGCGTTTCCCGGTCTTCGGGTCGTAAATCGTAAGCGGCACTCTCGAAACGCCCAGGGACTGCTGAAGCTGCTGTTCCAGCGCGCCGGTAACCAGATGAATATATTCCTGAATATGGGCGTCAGGCTCCACGCCTGCCAGATCCTCGGCGGACAAAAGCCTGACGGAGAGTTTTCCCTCCGGTGAGATCGTGATCTCCCCGATATTCTTCAGCTTTGTCCCGGTCTGGGCGATGGGCACCGGCTTTCCCTCCTGATCTTCCACGGTCTGCAGATAAACCTCATGGGAATGGCCGTCGATCAGCGCGTCTATTCCCTTTGTATGACGGATCAGCTCATCACTTCGCCATTTTCCTGTAGTACCATCCTGGCCAAGATGCCCCACAAGGATCACCTTCTCCGCGCCGAGCGCTCTTGCCCGGTTCACATTCTGCTGCACGATATCATACAGCTTTTTCCCGGTATGATCCTCGCAGAAGCCGTAGCGATAGTTCCCGGCGGAATCCTGAAAATAAATGGGTGTGGACTGGATGATCGATTCCGGGGTGTCCACTCCCACGAGGCCTATTTTCGTTCCTCCCAGCGTAAAGAGCTTAAAGCCCGGGAAAATGGGGGTTCCCGTTTCCAGGTTCATAAAATTGCAGGCGGTATAGCCGCAGGAAAGCTTTTTGGACAGGGCGAAAAATTTCTCCATGCCGTAATCAAATTCATGGTTTCCGGGAATCGCGAAATCGTACCGCAGCTCGTTCATGATATTGATCACCGCGTCCCCATCGGTCAGCGTGCCCGTGGCGCCGCCCTGGATAGCGTCTCCTGCATCGAGCATCAGCACATAGGGTGTTCGCTCCCTTACCTGCGTGCGGTAGCCGGCAAGCAACGCATAGCCGATGTTGTCTTCAATGCCGCAGTGGACATCATTCGTAAAGAGCAGGACGATATCCTGATCCGCGGCAGACACCGGCAGGGAAAGACAAAGGGCGGCCAGAAAGGCGAAAATAAGAGACATTAGGTGTTGTTTTAGCTTCAATGCAGCATGTTCCATCTCAATTCCTCCTCTTTCCAATCAAACGGAAGATTGGTATAATTTTTAATTATATCATAGCCTGATAGGAGGATTAATATGGCAAAAAGAATCTTGTCTCTTCTTGGCGAGGATTTTGAGGATCTGGAGCTCTGGTATCCGGTGCACAGATTAAGGGAAGAGGGCTGCATCGTGGATCTTGTCGCCGAGGAAAAGGGAAAAACCTATCACGGAAAGTACGGCGTTCCCTGCACCTCGGACTATTCCTTTGCGGAGGTGGAGGCGAAGGATTATGACGGGCTGCTGGTGCCCGGGGGCTGGGCGCCGGATAAGCTCAGGCGCTTCCCGAAGGTGCTGCAGCTGGTCCGGGAAATGGACGAAGCGAAAAAACCGATCGGCCAGATCTGTCATGCGGGCTGGGTGCTGGCCTCCGCCGGCATATTAAAGGGCAGGAAGGTCACCAGCACGCCCGGCATCAAGGACGACATGATGAATGCCGGCGCGGAATGGGTGGATGAGGAAACGGTGGTGGACGGCAATATCATTTCCGGCAGGCGCCCTCCGGATCTTCCCTCCTATATGAAGGCATATATCAAAGTGCTGTTTGCCTGAGAAACGCTGAATAGATACGCTGATTTGATCAACGCTTCCCGGATTGTCAACGCTTCCCGGGGAAGCACTCGCTTTGCCGCAATGCACAACAGGAAGCGGCACGGGCTCAGATCCGGACAGATCCGGGCATGGATCAAGAGGATTGGAATGAAACAGAAGGAAACCGAACAGGAAAGCGGAGAGGGGGGGCTCCGCTATTCCTTTACCGTCCCCGTGGACTGGGATAAGCCCTCCGACACAAACGCGGTCCGCTGCAGGGAATTCAAAAAGGGCAGCTTTTCCCATATGTCGCTGGAGGTCCCCTATCGCTGTTTTGAGCCAAAGGACAAAAGCACCCCGCTTCCGCTGGTGGTCTTTCTCCATGGTGCGGACACGGTAGGCACCGATAATCTCTCACATATTGCCTTTCATGATGTGGCCACGATCTTCGCGGATGAAGCCTGGCAGGAAAAGCACCCCTGCTATGTGCTGGCCCCCCAGTACCACAAGGGAAGCTACTGGTCGCTGCCGGAATCTGCGGATGCGGTTCACGCGCTGGTCAAAGCATTCCTCAAAAAACATTCCGTGGATCGGCATCGGATCTATATTTACGGCTTCAGCGCCGGCGGCGTAGGCGTCTTTGAACAGCTAAGGCGCTTCCCGGATTTTTATGCCGCCGCGATCCCTATCTGCGGCGCCACCTCCGGAAAGGAGCTGGAACGCTTTAAACAGACGCCCATCTGGATGCTTCACGCCGCAGACGACAGCATTGTGCGCATATCCTATCTGGATGAATCAGGCAGCTGGATCATGAACCTGGGCTCCAGAGATATTTATGAAAAGCTGAAGGGGGACCCGGAATGGGACTTCCGCTACACGGAATACCCTGAGGGCTATATGCGGACGCATTACGGCGTGCATCCCCACTGCTCGTGGGTGATCCTCTCGGAAAAGGAAGGCGCACCGATGCGTGAATGGCTTTTTTCCTGGAAAAAAACATTCCGCCGGAAGAGAGCTGTCTGAAAAAAGAGGGGAGTACCCTGTGAGCGCTTTCACCGCAGGCATGCTTCGGGAAGAGGAGCTATCGCTGTTTAAGCCGTTTAGCCATATGCGCTCCTTCGCGGATGCGCAGCAGGAGGATCAGCTCTTTATCGGTCTGGCTCTGGACGGCGCCGGCTGCGGCTTGATCGGAGGACATTTCGAGGACGCGGCGTGCTTTCTCGTTTAAGGGCCTTTCAAAAGAAGA
>CAMOOZ010000063.1 GCA_946621895.1 uncultured Lachnospiraceae bacterium
ATGAGCTGAAGCTGGACGGCACGAAGGGCGATATGGTATGGCCTGCCAATGGAAAATCGGGGGGCGGAAAATCCTGCACGCTGAAGGCGAATCCCAACGATAAAGATTATACAGGACAGACACGCGCAGATAAAAAGAGCATTGCTGTTTTGCCGGAATCCATGATGTATTTGCTGGAGTGCAGGGATAAAAACGATGCGATTGAGGCGGAGTACGCAACGGTGGTCACACCCTGGCTGATGGAGCTGAAAAACGGCTGGACATTGAAGACCATGAACTTCATGTTTTCCGGCTCATGGAGCAATGAAAACTTGAGCTACCGCCTGGAGATGGCCGGAGTGAAGAAGGAATATGATGCGAATAAGGCAAAGACCGGCTTTCAGGAGACCTGGAGCACCACGTTGGGAATAAGTGATACGGATTATGCCGGAGAATATCCGATGAGCGGGAAGCTTGTGGCTGATGCGGTAAGCGGAATCTACACGAACCAAAATCCCGGATTTACGATAGGAACCACCTATTACGGCAGAATAAAAACCATTACCAATCTGGAGAATCTCCGGCTGGTATCGGGGCCGTCCAATGTGCTTTCCGTGAAGGCAGGACCCGAGGTGAGTATGGTGCTTGGCATGGCAGGCGTTCGGTATGACTCGAAGGATGCGAAAAACGGGAATCCCTATAATAAGAAGAGGGCGGAAACCGCATACAAGGAACTCTCGAGTTGGAGTGAGGAAGAAGAGGATCTGAATATTGCGATCACCGAGGATGATAAGAATAATGCCGTGGTGAACTATGCGGATGAAGACTGGCTGACCTATATCCATGAGGATCATGGAACGGATCAGAAGAGCGGGATGATCTTCTTTGCCGGCGGGGATGAGAAGACGACGCCGGTGAAGGCATACGAGCTGCTGCGCAGCGAGACCCGTGTCGGGAATTATAAAAAGCTGAAAACCTACAGCAATGTGGGTGCTTCCAATCAGGATAAGATGCTGATCACGCTGGATGAGACAATGGGCGATGGCATAAAGGTCTATGCGATGCAGTACACCAGCTTTCCAACGGAAAAGACCTATTATTATGCCGTTCGCGCGATCGCGAAGGAAAAGAGCGCGCCCGGAGGCTATGAATACGGCTGGGAGAATACCACACAGGTGGGGAAGGTGCAGGGGCTTACGACAAGCGCCGTGCCTAATAATACGCAGGCGATTCAGCTTTTCTGGATCGCGGATGACAGCGCAAAGCAGTATTATATCTACAGGAAGGACAAGGACATGTCCTCATGGCCGGCTACCCCAATCAAGAAGCTGAGCGCATCCTCCGGGAAGAAGGTCACCTATAAAGGCGAAAGCAATGCGTCGAACACCTTTGATGTGCGCATCGCGAGCTTTGTCAATAAGGATACAAAAAATCTTCCGGTGAATACGGGGACAGTATACAATTATAAGGTGGTTCCCGTTTATGATACGAAAAATGAGAGCAAATACACGAGCATGGAATCACCGGCGGTTGAAGGCGTTGCGGAAGCGACCTATACGCAGGTGAAGAATCTGAAGGTATTGAACGAGTCAATCAAAAAGACGAGCATCAACTTCAGCGACAGAAAGGGCGTGAACGGCTACAGGATATTCCGCCTGGAGGTCGGCAAAGATGTGAAGACGATCCCGCTGGAAAATGACCTGACGATCACCGAAAGTGAAAAGGATGGAAAGACCGTTTATCTGGATGCGTTGGGAGAGGTGATCCAGACGGTGGGAAATCCCAAGGATTGGGACAACAACGCATGGTTTGATTTCTTCCGGAACAAGGGCTGGAAGGAGGCCGGAGGCGGTTCGAAGTCTGTTGCGTTAGACAACACGAAGAAACTGACCTTTGCGGATACGGTCGATCTTGGCAGCTATTATTTCTACGCGGTGCAGCCGTTCTTTACCGGTGCCAACGAAAATGAGAAGAGCTCTTCCAGTGTGCTGATCACCACCAGCGCGAGGATCCGCAATGTCCCGTTATCGCCTACAGGCTTAAAGGCTGAGAGAAGGGATAATAAGAACGGGGCGAATCTTAAATGGGGGTTGAACGACAAGGACAGCGGCTACAGCAATTTACTGCTTCCCGCAGTAAAATGGAGCGGGGACGGTTCGTCGAACTGGAGATTCCTGAATCAGCGGACCAACAATTATTCCGATACCAGCTCCATGGGCAACGGGACGAGAAAGTACGAGGTGGCCTGGTTCTATATCGTTGGCTCAGAGGCAGACTCTGAGGCGCCTGCCGTGTACGACCAGCTGGCAAAGGTCAGTGGGGTGACCTATTATGTGATCAAAGGAAACTCTGCCACTGTGGATTACAAGAAGCCCGGTGAGATCAATGTGAGTCCCGGCTCCATCGGGATATCCGTGGGACAGAGCGTGAGCGTCACGGCTTCCAACGGAACCAATGACGAGGTGAGCTTCAGCACGGATTTCAGCTATGTGGAAGTGAAGAGGAAAGGGAACACCTCGTTTACCGTGACCGGAAAGAAGAAGGGCTCCACCACGATTACCTTTAAGTGCGGCGGAAAGAGCAAGACGATCAATGTGACGATAAACTGAGGAGCCTTCCGATGAGTCGGTCAGACTGACATCTGTGAGTCAGTGTGTGGAGCGGCGTGTTCCGCTGCGACAGAGGAGAGATTATGGATCAGAGAAAAAGCAATATTTACGAGCAGTATAATAACGGCGGCATGGACTACGGCTATGCCGCCCCGGATACGGCGGTTTACCAGGGAGTGCTGAGCAGGGCCTTCCTCTACATGGTCGCGGCGCTGGGAATCACGGCTGTATCGGCCTATACGACATCGGATCTGATGCTGGTATGGCTTTTCCGGAATCCCTACAGCATTTATATCATTTTCGCCGTGGAGATCGGTGTGGTGCTGGCCTCCAACTGGGCCCTCCGCAGGAATAATGTGGTGCTGTCCGCGGTCCTCTTTGCCGCCTATTCCTTTATCAACGGCGCTACGATCGGGATCATTCTCTTAGCCTACACGCAGGCTTCTGTGGCGGCATCCTTCCTGATGGCCGCGGGCATGTTTGCCGTGATGGCCGCGTACGGGATGATCACAAAGAAGGATCTTTCCTCGTGGGGAAGCATTCTGCTGATGGGACTGATCGGGATCATCATCGCGAGTCTTGTGAACCTGTTCTTTTTGCGGAGCGGGATGATGGATTTTGTCGTATCGCTTATCGCGATCGCGATCTTTGTGGGGCTGACCGCTTATGATACGCAGAAGCTGAAGAAGCGGGCAATGATGGCATCCGGCAGCAGCATGGAGGCTGTTGCGCTGATGGGCGCCTTTGAGCTGTATCTGGATTTTGTGAACCTGTTCTTAAGGCTGCTCTCGATCATGGGGAAGAGGAAATAAAAATGATCGGTATCTGTTCCGAATACTGAACAGACAGAATGTCCGAAAAAAGGAAAGCCGGCGTTACGCCGGCTTTCTTTTTGCACGATAAGGCCGGAGAGCGGCCGCCAGGTTTGCCTGAGCGGCCATTCGACGGCAAAGGGATCGAATATCTGCCGTTTCAGGATGCCTGCTCCCTGTCCTTCTCCAGCTTTTTCATCGCGCCGCCCAGCATCAGCTTGATCCGGTTCAGCTGGTTCACCTCGCTGGCGCCGGGATCATAATCAATGGCCACGATATTCGCCCGCGGGAAGCGCCTGCGGATCTCCTTGATCACGCCCTTGCCGACCACATGGTTCGGCAGGCAGCCGAAGGGCTGGCAGCAGACGATATTGTCCGATCCCTCGTGGATCAGCTCCAGCATTTCCCCGGTGAGGAACCACCCCTCCCCGGTCTGATTCCCGATGGACACAATGGGGGCGGCATAATCCGCCAGCTCCTCGATCCGGGAGGCCCTGGCGAAATGACAGCTCTTCTGAAAGGCTGTGTTCGCGCTCTTTCTTAACAGCTCGATCAGCCGGATGCCCCAGGCGGCGAGCCTTGCTCCCTTTTTCGGCGTGCCAAGATGATCTGCCTTAAAGCGCTGATTGTGGAAGCAGTAAAGCAGAAATCCGGCAAGCTCCGGCACCACGGCTTCCGCGCCTTCCTTTTCCAGAAGCTCCACCAGATGATTATTCCCGGCGGGAGCGTATTTCACGAGGATTTCCCCTACAATGCCCACCCGGGGCTTTCTCAGCGTTTCATTGACCGGAAGCCGGTCGAAATCCCGGATGATCTCTTTACAAAGCGATGAGAAGG
Source organism: uncultured Lachnospiraceae bacterium (assembly GCA_946621895.1). The sequence goes on from CAMOOZ010000063.1 coordinate 4,238, forward strand.
CATAAAATCCCGGCCGTTTCTTCGATAAAAAGTCCTGACAGCGCTTCATCCAGGACGCGAGGAGCCTGTCCGCGCTTCCCTTATCCAGCTCATAGGGCCGCATCCGGTAGGTGCATTTCATCAGCACATCCCCGAGCACCATGCCGTAGGCGGCTTTGACGATAAGGGGAAGATCGATCTTAAAGCCCGGGTTTTTCTCCAGCCCCACCAGATTGATCGAGATCACGGGGATATGGGAAAGCCCTGCCTTGTTTAAGGCCCTGCGGATAAAGCCTACATAGTTTGTGGCGCGGCATCCGCCGCCGGTCTGGCTCATCAGGATCGCGGTGCGGTTTAAATCAAATTCCCCGCTTTGCAGCGCGTCCATGATCTGCCCCACCACGAGCAGGGAAGGGTAGCAGGCATCATTGTTCACATATTTTAAACCCACATCCACGGCGTGCCGGTTGTCGTTGCCGAGGACCCTGATCCGGTAGCCCATGGATCTGAAGGCGGGCTCGATGAGGCCGAAATGGATCGGGGACATCTGCGGGCAGAGGATCGTGTATTCCTCCCGCATTTTTTCCGTGAACACGACGCGCTTTACCGCGCAGGAGCCGGTTTCCGCCAGCTTTTTTAGCTGCTGTTTGACCCGGATCGCGGCCAGCAGGGAACGGATCCTGATCCTCGCGGCGCCGAGATTATTCACCTCATCGATCTTTAAGCAGGTATAGATTTTTCCGGCGGCGTTTAAAATGTCCGCCACCTGATCCGTGGTCACGGCATCCAGCCCGCAGCCGAAGGAATTTAACTGCACGAGATCCAGCTCCTCCCGCTTACTGACAAAGCTGGCCGCAGCATAAAGCCTTGAGTGGTAGGTCCACTGGTCGGAGACAAGGAGCGGCCGCTCCGGCGTGCCAAGATGCGCCACGGAATCCTCCGTCAGCACCGCGAGGCCGAAGGAATTGATCATCTCCGGGATGCCGTGGTGGATCTCCGGGTCCACATGATAGGGCCTGCCGGCCAGCACGATCCCGTGCCTGCCTGTTTCCTTTAAATAAGCAAGCACCTCCTCGCCCTTTTTTCGGATGTCTGACCGGACATGGTCTAGCTCCTCCCAGGCGGCATGGATCGCCGCCTTCAGCTCGCTTTTCGGGATATCGGGAAACGTGTCCCGAAGCCCCGTATAGAGCGTGTCCTCAGAGGTAAAGGAAATAAAGGGATTTGCAAACCGTATCCCCCGTTCACGGATTCCCTCCACATTGTTTTTAATGTTTTCCGAATAGGACGTCACGATGGGGCAGTTGTAATGGTTGCCGGCGCCCGGCGTCTCCATCCGTTCATAGAAAACGGAGGGGTAGAAGATCATGCCGAGGTTCGGCTGTCTTAAGAGCCACTCCACATGGCCGTGGGCAAGCTTTGCCGGATAGCATTCGGACTCCGAAGGAATGGAGCCGATCCCCAGCTCATAAAGCGCCCGCGTGGAACGGGGGGAGAGGATCACGCTGTAGCCAAGCTTTGTAAAGAAGGTATGCCAGAAGGGATAATTCTCATACTGGTTCAGCACCCTCGGGATCCCGACGATCCCCCGTTTTGCTTCCTCGGGACGAAGCGGCTTATAGGCAAAGACCCGCTCAAGCTTGTATTCAAAGAGATTGGGAATTCCCTCCGCGTTTTTCGGTTTGCCGAGGCCCCGTTCACATCTGTTTCCGGAAATGAACTGCCGGCCGCCGGTGAAGCGGTTGATCGTCAGGCGGCATTCGTTGGTGCAGCCGCGGCATTTCGTCATCGAGGTCGTATATTCGAGGCCAAGGATCTTGTCAAAGGGGAGCATCGTGGTCTGGGGAACCTGCGGCCCGGCAGAGGAAGGCTTCGGCGCTGCCGCGGCTTTATCTGCGGCTTGGGACGCATCGGGAAGCGCGTCGTTTCCTGAAGCCAAAGCGGCATAATACCGCTCCCTTGCGATCAGCGCTGCCCCGAAGGCGCCCATGATCCCGGAGATATCGGGCCTGATCACATTGACGCCGGCGATTTTTTCCA
>CAMOOZ010000064.1 GCA_946621895.1 uncultured Lachnospiraceae bacterium
GCTCGCAAACGGAGTAAAAGGTGATATCCTTTTCCAGCACGGGATCTCCCGAAGGCGCCGTGAAGGTTCTGGAGAGAATCTCCGCAGGTCCTGTTTCCCCCTGTCCACGGCCCGTCAAAGGGTCTGCGGCACCGGCCCCGTCCGTTTGCCGGGGGCGGTACGGAAACAGCTCATCCGCCATCCTTACGACACGCTCCGGCGTTTCCAGAAGCCCTTCCCGGCCAGGATCCTCGCCGATCCCCTCCAGAAACAGTTTTACCGCTTCTCTGATCTTTGCCTTATCCAAAATAAAAAGAATCCTCCTTTAACCGCACACCAGCTCTTTCAGTGGCGCGAGGAAGCTCAGGCTCCCGAAGGCCACGGTCATCCCGTCCTCTCCCCGCAGCAGCTCTCCCATCTCCAGCGCTTCCTCCAGCGAATCCGCCGAGGTGACCTTGGGATGAAAACGCCCCGCGATCTCCGCCAGATCAAGGGCATCCATCGCCCGGGGATTGCCCGGGGGCTTTAAGGTGACCACTGCCTGCGCCAGGGGGAGCGTTTCACGGAGCACCCCCTCCGCATCCTTATCCTTAAGCATCCCCACGAGAAATACCATGCTTTTCCCGGGAAACAGATGCTTAAGCGTCCCGGCAAGCCGCGCCGCGCCGCCGGGATTATGCGCGCCGTCCATGATGAACAGCGGCTTTTTCCGGATCACCTCAAATCTGCCCTGCCAGGAAACAGCCGCAAGACCCTTTTTCAGCACTTCATCGGAAAGCCGCCAGGTCCCCCGCAGCTGCTTTACACATTCCAGCAAAAGGCAGGCATTCTCCAGCTGCCATTCTCCGCCAAGGGAAAGCTTAAGCCGTGGAAAACCGGGGTATGTAAAGCTTACGCTCTGCAGGCCGTAAACCGGTTTGCCCGCGGCGGCCGGATCCGCGAGAAAAAGGGGAGCCTCCTTCTCCTCAGCCACCCGGCTGATCACCTCCGCCGCCTCCTTCATCTGCGGCGCGCTGCAGACCGGGACATGTGTTCTGATGATGCCGGCCTTTGCTTCGGCGATCTTTTCCAGGGTCCTGCCGAGAAACTGCATGTGATCCATGGAAACAGAGGTGATGACGCTTAAGACCACACCCGGCAGCACATTGGTGGAATCCGACCCGCCGCCCATCCCGCATTCCGCGATCACGGGATCTGACCCCTTCTCCTTAAAATACAGACAGGCCATTGCCAGATCCATCTCGAACCGGCTCGGATGCGGGAGACCCTCCTGCTCCATGCTTTCGCAGGCCTCGAGCACCTTTTTCCCCAGCCGCACAAAAGCGCTTTTTGTGATCATTTTATCCTTCGCAAGGATCTGTTCCCGGTAATCCCGAAGCGCAGGGGAATTGAACACGCCGGGAGAATAACCGGCAGCAAGAAAGACGCTGCGCAGCATCGCGCTGACAGAGCCCTTGCCGTTCGTGCCCGCAATATGAATGACCCTCAATCCCCTTTCCGGGTTTCCAAGACGCCCAAGCAGCGCCCGGATGCCGGATAACCCGGGATGGATCCCGCCGCGCCCGGCAGCCTCAAAGGCCTCAAGCGTCTTCAGAAAGCTTCCATCGCCCATCCTTTTCCTCATGTCCGCATGCGGAAAATTTAATCATTTTATGATTTTGGCCCGCTGCTTTTTCAGATGTCCACATCACCGATATCCGGATTCAGATTCAGCGTGTTGATCGTGCGCCGCTTTAATCTGGCCTTCTCGGAAGCCTCAAAAATATAGCGCTTGATCTCATCGGAATGACGGATATTCTTCAGCTGCAGCATCGGGTCCGTTGTGTCCGAGGTATAGCAGATCACGCTTCCCAGCCCAAAAAGCCTGCCGAAAAAGGTCTGCCTCAGCTGCACATCCTGTATTTTATAAAGATAGCAGTCATTCTCCTTAATATTCAGGAAGCCTTCCCTGCGCGTAATCTCCTCTTCCTTGATCGTATAAACGGTAAAGGTAAACGGAAGGCCGAAAAATGTCCATCTCTTCCGCTCCCTGAATATCTCTTTCTTCTCTTCCATCGTAATTCCTCCTCCCGGTTCCTTTATGCCGGTGAAAACCATATGTAACAGTATACACTTTTCGAAAAAAAAGAAAAAGCGGGAAATATGCTTGACAAGCCCGGGAAAACCCTGTACAATACCATCTGCTTGCAGAAGTGGCGGAATTGGCAGACGCGCAGGCTTCAGGTGCCTGTTGTAGCAATACAGTGCGGGTTCAAGTCCCGCCTTCTGCATTTTTAGGGGCAATGGTCAGACCAGATACTCCATAGGGGAATAGTACAATGGTAGTGCGGCGGTCTCCAAAACCGTTGATGGGGGTTCGATCCCCTCTTCCCCTGCTTTGGCGAAGTAGCTCAGTTGGCTAGAGCACACGGTTCATACCCGTGGTGTCGAGAGTTCAAATCTCCCCTTCGCTACATTTGATTGAAGCTTAGAAACCACGAAATATCGCGGTTTCTAAGCTTTTTTCCTATATACCGTCAGGTTACCTGTTCCTCTGAAAATCAAAGGAACTGGAATTGAATAACTCTTCATTGACGCGGTATGTTTTAGAATTGCGAGAGCTTCAAAGAAGCAGGAGGGAGGGAGGAATGATGAAAAAAATCAAAATGACAGTAATCATCATGCTCATGATCGCCGCATGCATGATGACTTCATGCTTCCCCAAGGCATATACGGTCAAAGAGGAAAAAGATCAGCTTGCGCGTGCCATCGCCATCGCAAGGGATTATCAGGAAAAGTACGCAGCCCCCGCAAGGCTTAAGGAGAATACCTTCCGTGTATATGACGCAATGCCGGAGGACGAGCAAAAGCTTTACCTGACAGACTGGGTAACGGGCGAAATTCTCGACGGCGGAGAGTACAGCATGTACATCAATACCGAATCCAAAGAGGTTTATTCGGACAAAGGATGGACGGCTGTACAGGCATACGGACAATCGCTGGTTGGTCAGCTCTATGGTCTTGAAGAAAAGGAGATGATCGTTACGGTCTGGGGATATACCAAGCTGCCTTTTCGCAGGGATGACGCATCCTTCGGTATGGTGACCCTTTCGAATATGCTTCCGGCAGCCGACCGCATTGACGAAAGTTATGTCAGCGATATCCTGGAAGCTGACAGCTACCACTTTACCTATCATATCGGGGTGGGGGAAGGGGTAGCTATCGATCAGTTCAAAAAACGCGATTTCACTCTGCTCGGAAAAAATGTCAGCCTGAGGGTGAGGCGGTATTCAGACGCTGCCTTTGCCAACAGGAAAGCTCATCCGGGAGGGAGCGGTATTGACGACAGGGAAGGACTGCTGGACGAATACATTTCAGATGAGGATAGCACAGCAGAGGATGGAGCTATGGAAGCAGGCAGCAATGATGGATATGACGGGACATGGTATGCGCAGGATGAAAGCGGTGCAGTCCTGATCATCAATGAGGGAAAAATAAGATTTATGCTTGATGAGATCGACGATCAGGGTGTTTTTGAGCCCGTAAGTGAAGCCGATCATATCAGGCTTTCCGTGGAAAGAAAAGAGGACAAGCTGTTCTGGTTCTATGAGATCAACTATTATGCCGAGGATGAGCGGATCGTCGCGTATACATGGCCGGAGGACGACGGGGACGGCGGGTATAAACGCACCGTGTTCAAACGGACGTTATATGAACCCGCCGATACCCCGGTTGTCATCTCGTTGTAATCGGTTTTTTCACGTGGCGGCGCTGCAGGAAGCTTGGCCCATCACTTCGCCTCCACCACCTTCACATTCACCTTCATCGTGCGTCCAGCGGCCTGAATGCTGATGGACGCATTCCCGGGACTGCGTGCATAGAGCTTCCCGCTCTGATCTGCAAAAACCACAGCTGCCTTTGAGGTCTTGTATACCGGCGTCTGGAACAGCCCCTGGGTCTTCAGTTCAAAGGTCTTGCCGCTGGAAAGCGTCAGCGAATACTGGCCGGCGGATTTCGCCGCTGTCAGCCCTGCACCGGTTTCAAGGGTCGGATCCTGCGCATAAACCGTCGTTTTCCAGGTAAACCCTTCATATTTACAGGTCACCTCGGCACTGCCGATGCCGGAGGTCAGAACCTTGCCGGTCTTCTTTCCGTTTTTCTCGTCCAAAGTAATACTGCCTGAATCTCCGGTCAGCTGCTTGATCGACCACTTCGCATTCGCGTTCTTCACATTCTGGAACTTCAGCGTCGCAGCTTTCCCCTTCAGCACATAAAGGGCGGCCTGCGTGGGCACTTCCTTTACAACGATAGTGAGGCAGGTGACATTCGAGGATTTTTCCTCACGCCCGAAGATTGTCATCGTCCCGGGGCCTA
>CAMOOZ010000065.1 GCA_946621895.1 uncultured Lachnospiraceae bacterium
GGGCACTTTTTATCGAAAGATAGTCTCCGCTGACGGAAAAATGCGCTGCCGGGATTTCCGGCAGGATGCGTCCCGCCGCCTCGGGATCGTCCGTGACCACAAAAAACTCCATATCGGGCTTAAGCTCACGCATTTTGCGCATCGCGTCCCGGAAATAGCCCGGATGTAGAAAAAGCTCGGGAGAACCCGTATATTCGCCGCCTCGGAGATTGATCACGCAGAGCGCGGGGGCCGATATCGGCGCGGCATCGGAGGCTTCGTGCGGGTGCGCATCCGGCGTCTCAACGGAGTCCCCGCGCATCCTCGCAAATTTCATTTCATCGCAGGCTTCGTACAGCCGCGCATCTCCCCTGAGGAGCGGAGAGGAAAATCCCTCCGCCACGGGCAGCCAGGAGGAAAGCAGCTCAGGATCTTTGCCGAAGTACCCTTCCGCCTGCAGATTGCCGTAGATCAGGACACCGCCCTCTGGATCCAGCGAATGCAGCGAGCGGTCCTCGCCGGAAAGATAGCAGCCATGCGTCAGATCATGCGTGGAATTGCCGATGAAGAGCCTGTCCTCATGCTCATGAAGGACACGGGCAAAATCCTCCTTTTTGGCGGAAATGCCGTAATCCAGCGTAAGAAAGGGCTGCCCGTCCTTCTCCGAAAGAGCGCTGATCAGCAGCTCCTTTCCGAGAATGGCAAAGTCCGCATTCAGTTCACGGGCAAGCCCCCGGATGGAGACATAGGCAAGAAGCATGTTTCCGAGGCCCATTCCGGGCAGGATTTCCGTTCCGATCAGTCTCACGATTGCGAAATACTCCCGATTTTGCTAAGATTATACCCAACTGACCAAATTAATGGATTTTATTTGGTCAGTTGAATCCCGTTTAATATTTCCTTCGAGTATAGCAGACTGTATTGTATATCATCATAACAAAGATCGTGTAAATTCGGAAGCGCTCCGCGTGGCGGACATGGGAAATGAATTGATGGATCATAGATCAGTGAAACAAAAAAGCGGGACATTCCCGCAAACACAATCGGCCGCCGGTTCATTCGCCGCGAAACCGCGCGGGATCGCGGCTGCTTGCCGGGCTGCCGGGTTCACTGCTGTTTTCATGGTTCTCTGCGTCATGCTTGCCGCCTGCGGAGGCGAAAGAGGCCACAGGGGTCCCGGCGGGGGGCCGCGGGGTGCCGCGGGCGCGGGGGAGGAGATCTATCCCCTCACCGCCGCCGATATGCAGACCGAGGCGTCCGCGGACGCGGCGCACATTGATCTTTCCTCCTGCATGGAGCCGCTGCGGATTAAGGCGGGCGGGGAATACATCCTTTCCGGCAGCATTTCCCATTGTATCTTTATTGAAGCGCAGGACCAGCTTGTCCACCTTTATCTGGACGGCTGCAGCATCCGCTCCGGCTCGGGCCCGGGGCTCAATGTGATGAGCGCGGACAAGGTGGTGATCACGCTGCTTCCCGGCACGGAAAATACCATCCGGGATTCCCAGAATTATCATAACTATGATCTCTATGAGGCGGCGGTTTCCGCGCCCTGCGATCTGACGATCAACGGGGAGGGCAGCCTTTTTGTTTACGGCTTCTATAAAGATGCGATCCGCTCCAGCGATATTCTGAAGCTGCATGGAGGAACCTATTTCGTCCAGGCCAAGCGGGACGGCCTTCGCGGGACGGACGGACTCGTGCTTTCGCCGGATTCGCTGACCGTGGAAACAGAGCGTAACGGCCTTGTGACCGCAAAGGAACAGAAACGCGGGAAGGGGATCATGGATGTCCGCGGGGGGGAGATCCGGGTCACCTCCGGAAAATACGCCGTCAGCTGCAGCTCGGATCTATATCTGAGGACAGATGAGTTCATGTGCATCAGTGTTTACGGGGATTATTCCGTCGCGGGAAGGACCTTTGACCTGCGGGAGAGACGGGAGGAGGCCTCATGAGCCGGTGTCATGATCGCGGCAGGGAGACGGGGAATGACCATGGAAAAGCCCGGGAGGGGGGCATGAGGCAATATTTTGGCAGCGGCGATGAGACGGAATATGACCGTGTGAAAGTCCGGGAGGAGGTCTCATGAGCTGGCTTTATGACTTCCGCTACGAAATGAAATACATCATCAGTCCGGAGGAGGAGGCCATCCTGAAGGTGAAGCTGGACGGGCTATTGCAGAAGGATCCCCATGTGGGTCCAGCCGGAACATACCTGATCACAAGCCTGTACTTCGATGATCTTTATAATTCCTGCCTGGGGGAGAATTACGGGGGCACGGATCCCCGCTCCAAATTCAGGATCAGACATTATAACTGTGAGCTTTCCCGGATCAGTCTGGAAAAAAAGATCAAGGATCACGGGATGACAAAAAAGGACTCCTGCCGCATCACACGGGAGGAGTGCGAAATGCTGATGGCGGGAGTCGTTCCCACACTCAGCGGGGAGATGCCGGAGGAAAAAAAGAAGCTTTTCACAGAGATGATGCTCAGGGGGCTGAAGCCGAAGGTTATCGTGCGCTACGAGCGGATCCCCTATGTGGGCGAGCCGGGAACGGTCCGGATCACGCTGGATCGCTGCGTGGCCTCCTCCGATCAGGTTCAGCTTTTCCTTGAGCGGGACTACGCCTGCTGTCCTGTTTTCCCGGAATATGATGAGGGACAGTTCCCGATGGACTACAGCGTCCTGGAGGTGAAATGGACAGGGATCATGCCCTCCTGGCTGATGGATTGTCTGCAACTGGATTCGCTGGCAAGAAGCGCTTATTCCAAATATATGCTCTGCCGGCTCAATAATATTTACGGCGGGGTGATCCTTTAGAAAACGGCCGCCCCCAAAAGACAAAAGGAGATATGCCGATGAGACAGCAAATGGGATTTCTGGAACTGATTCAAAGAACGCTTTTTGAAGGATATTCCTCGATGGATATCCAGGTGGGGGCGGTGCTCGTGTGTCTTCTGATCACGGCGCTGATCTCGCTGTATGTGTTCGGGCTGTATAAGCTGATGCACCGGAACACCTTCTACAACTTCAATTTTAATCTTTCACTGCTGGTGCTTTCTCTGATCACGGCGGCAATCATCCTGACGATCCAGTCCAGCGTCGTTGTTTCCCTCGGTATGGTGGGCGCGCTGTCCATTGTGCGTTTCCGGACCGCGATCAAGGATCCGATGGATCTGGCCTATCTTTTCTGGTCCATCTCCGTGGGCATCATCTGCGGCGCGGGACTTGCGATCATCGCCATCGCGATGAGCCTTGGGGCCACGGTGGTCCTGGTGCTCTTCACAAAGCTTCACCGGGATTCCCGGATGACGGTGCTGGTCGTAAATGCCAGGCAAAATGTGGAGGAGGAGGTGGCAGAGCTTTTATCGGAGCACTGCAAATGGTCACATACGAGGGCCAGAAACTTCGCTCATGAAAGCGTGAACATGGCAATCGAGATCCGGACGGACAGGCCCGCGGAGCTCATCGAGGCAATGATGGGGATCGAGGGTGTGGTGACGGCGTCTTTGGTGGATCAGGGAGAGCAGGTATGAAAATCATAAACGACAAAACAATCCTGATCACGGGCGGGACGGGCTCCTTCGGGAAGGCCTTCGTCCGTTACCTGCTGGAAAACGGCAGCCCGAAAAAGCTGATCATCTATTCCCGGGACGAGTTCAAGCAGTTTCAGATGCAGAACGAATTTGCCCCCCTTGACCCGGAGAACAAGCTCCGGTTTTTCATCGGGGATGTGCGGGATGAAAAGCGGCTTTACCGGGCGCTTGAGGGTGTGGACTATTGTATCCACGCCGCGGCCTTAAAGCAGGTGCCGGCCTGTGAATATAATCCCGGGGAGGCGATCAAGACGAATATCCACGGGGCACAGAATGTGATCGAGGCCTGTCTGGACAGAGGCGTAAAGCGTGTGGTCGCGCTGTCCACGGACAAGGCCGTGAACCCCGTAAACCTCTATGGGGGGACGAAGCTCGTCTCCGACAAGCTCTTCATCGCGGCGAACGCCTACGCGGGGAATAAGGACATCTGCTTTTCGATCGTCCGCTATGGGAATGTGGCCGGCTCAAGAGGCTCCGTGATCCCGTTTTTCCAGAGCCTTCTGGACGCCGGGAAAAAGGAGCTGCCCATCACGGATCCCCGGATGACCCGTTTCTGGATCAGCCTTCGGGAGGGCGTGGAGCTCGTGCTGAAGGCGCTGGAGGAGGCGAAGGGCGGCGAAACCTTTATTTCACGGATCCCCTCCTTTAAGATCACGGATCTGGCGCAGGCCATGGCGCCCGGCTGCATCATGCCGAATGTGGGGATCAGGGAGGGAGAAAAGCTTCACGAGGTGATGATCACGGCGGAGGATTCTCCCTATACCTGGGAATATGAAAAGCATTTCGTGATCTATCCCCAGATCGTCTGGAGCGAGCACAGAGAGCCCTCACCCACCGGGAAAAAGGTGCCGGACGGCTTTGTTTACAGCTCGGGGACAAATGATCAGTGGCTTTCCGTGGAGGAACTGCGGGAGAGGCTTAAAGCGTTGTGAAGGCAAGCCTGATCGTGCCCGTGTATAATCTGGCGGGCGGAAAGCTGGAATTCTGCCTTGATTCCCTGCTGAATCAGAGCCTCACGGAGCCCTATGAGATCATCGCCGTGGACGACTGCTCCGAGGATGATTCCTTTTCGGTGCTGAAGGCGTATGAAGCGCGCTCCGGCGGTAAGCTTAAGGCGCTGCAAAACGCCCGTCACGCGATGCAGGGCGCCGCGAAAAACCTGGGCCTTTCCCATGCGCGGGGCGAGTGGATCGGCTTTATCGACGGGGACGACTGGGTTTCCCCGGTGTTTCTGGAAAAGCTTCTCACGATGGCGGAAGGTCAGGGGGCGGATCTTGCGGGCTGCGACCTGCAGCTGACGGATGTACAGAGCTTCGCGCCGGGACAGCGGATAGGAAGCAATGATCCGTCCCAGGCCGGGGAGCTTGACCATGAGAAATACGCCTCGCTTATCCTGGATTCCGGATCTCTTTGCACAAAGCTTTACCGCAGAGAGATCATTTTTTCTTATCCGAACCGTTTCCCCGAGGGTATTCTTTATGAGGACAACGCTATCGCGAATTCCTGGATGCTCCGGGCTAAGCGCTTCGCCTATCTGGAGGAGCCGCTGTACTATTATTATCAGCACCAGAGTTCCACGGTTCATCAGGTGAGCAAGGAGCGCTGTCTTTTCCGAATGGAGGCCGCCAGACTCATGCTGAAGGAGGCCCGGGAATTCGGTTTCTATCAGGAATATGAAAAGGAGCTGGAGGCCTCGTTTACGACTCTTTTCTATGTGAACACACTGTTTTCCTATGTCCGCGGGGTGAAGCGGCCGGAGAAGGAATTTGTCCTTGCGCTCGGGCGGGAAATGCTGGACACCTTCCCGCGGTTTCAGGAAAATCCTTA
>CAMOOZ010000066.1 GCA_946621895.1 uncultured Lachnospiraceae bacterium
CTGGAGCCCACGATCGTGACGCCCGGGTTTGCGGAAAGGCTCTCGGGCCTGAAAAGCCTCTGTCCGCATTTTCATCTTTCCCTTCAGAGCGGCTGTAATGCGACCCTAAAACGGATGAACAGGCATTATACGGCAGCGGAATACCAGAGAGCGGCGGAGCTTTTGCGAACGTATTTTGACCATCCGGCGCTGACCACGGATGTGATCGCCGGCTTTCCCGGGGAGACGGAGGAGGAGTTTGCGGAAAGCCTCCGTTTCTGTGAGGAAATGCGCTTTTTTAAGATCCATATTTTCCCTTATTCCCGCAGGAAGGGCACGATGGCCGCCGGGATGCCGGACCAGGTGCCGAACAGGATCCGAAGAGAACGCTGCGGAAGGCTCAAAGCCCTTGAGGAGAAGCAGGAGCTTGATTATCTTTATTCCCTGACGGAGAGGGAGGCGGAGGTTTTGCTGGAGGAAAAAAAGAGCCTTGGCGGGAAGGAATATTATATCGGGCACACCCGGGAATACGCGCCGGCCGCCGTCGCTGCGGAGGAAGGGCCTGCGCTCTTTCCGGGAATGCTTTTAAAGCGGCGCCCGCGCGGGATCCTTGAGGAGAAAAAGACGCTTTTACTTTGATAAACAGTTGTGCTAGAATGTTGAAGAATATACTGACGGAAGGCCGTCGGAAAGGAAATCATGCAGGATCTTACCCAAACACAGTTTTTCCGGGTGGAATCGCCCCCGGAAGTGGATGTCAGAGGGGTACTCGCGGAGGTCTACGATGCGATGGTGGAGAAGGGGTATAACCCCGTGAACCAGATCGTGGGCTATATCATGTCCGGAGATCCCACTTATATCACCAGCCATAATTCTGCGCGGAGCAAGGTGATGAAGGTGGAACGGGACGAGATCGTGGAGGAGCTTCTGGAAAACTATATCGAGACCGTTCTCACGAGAAATTACGATGATGCGCGGCCCGGCGAATATGACGAATACGACGACTTTGATGATTTCGAGGAGCTTCCCCCTGATGAGGGGCGCTTCTGATGTCTTCCGCCGTAAAGGGCAGGATACTCGGGCTGGACTTCGGCGATAAGAGTCTTGGCGTCGCGCTATCGGATCCGCTGCAGCTGAGCGCCTCAGCGGTGGAAACGATCTTTCGGGAAAGACCGAATCATCTGCGAAAGACCTTTGCCAGGCTAGAGGAGCTGATCCTTCAATATACCCCGCTAAAGGCCGTGCTGGGGCTTCCCCTCGGCATGGACGGGACGGAAGGAGAAAGAGCGAAGCTCACGCGTGAATTTGGAGAACACTTTACCCGGCGGACCGGGTTGGAGGTTATATATCAGGATGAACGGCTGACCAGTGTGGAGGCGGAGGAGCTGCTCCGTGAGCAGGGCCTGCCCCGCAGGGAGTGGAAGAAGCGGATCGACGCCATCGCCGCAGCCCTCATTCTGGAGGATTATCTGAGGAAACAAAATAATGAAGCCTGAGGACTTGGATGCCATAGCGCTGGAAATGGACGGTGAGGAGCTTTTGTTTTATCCTCTGGAGCAGGTGCGTCTGTCCGGATATGATTATCTTCTGGTCACGGATGCCCCTGACGGGGATGGCGAAGCGCTGATCCTGAAGGATCTTTCCGAGCCGGAAAGCGAAGAGGCCCTCTACGAGGTCGTGGAGGACGAAAAGACGCTGGAGGTGCTCTCCAAAATCTTTTCCGAGGAGCTTTCCGAAGAAGGAATTTCGCTGGAGTGAATCCTTTTCAGAGTGCCGTCAAAGCGGCATGGAGGAGATTTGAAAAAAAGAAAATTCAATATCGGCCCGAAGCTGAAGATCATCCCCCTGGGAGGTCTTGAGCAGATCGGGATGAACATGACTGCCTTCGCTTACGAGGACAGTATTTTTGTGGTGGACTGCGGTCTCGCGTTTCCCACCGAGGATATGTTCGGCATCGACTGCGTGATCCCGGATATCTCCTATCTGATGGAAAACAGGGACCAGGTAAAGGGAATTGTGATCACACACGGCCATGAGGATCATATCGGCGCGATCCCCTATGTGCTGCAGCAGCTGAATCTGCCGATCTTCGCCACCAGGCTCACCATGGGGCTCATCGAGCATAAGCTGGAGGAGCACGGCCTGATGGATGTGGTGAAGCGAAAGGTCGTGGAATTCGGCCAGACCGTGTCCCTCGGAAAATTTTCCGTGGAATTTATCAAGACAAACCACAGCATCGTGGATGCTGCGGCACTTGCCATTTATTCTCCCGCCGGGATCGTGGTGCATACGGGGGATTTCAAGGTGGATTACACCCCTGTTTACGGGGACGCGATCGATCTTCCCCGCTTTGCGGAGATCGGCAGGAAGGGCGTTCTCGCGCTGATGTGCGACTCTACAAACGCCGAGCGCACCGGCTTTACGGCCTCCGAGAGGACGCTGCGGCCCATCTTTGACGGGATCTTCCGGGATCACGCAAATTCCCGGCTGCTCTTCGCCACCTTTGCCTCCAATGTGGACAGGGTCCGGCAGATCATCAATTCCGCCCATGAATTCGGGCGAAAGGTGGCCATCGAGGGCAGGAGCATGATCAATGTGCTCAGGACCGCGGTGGAGCTGGGCTATATCGACATTCCGCCGGGGATCCTGGTGGAGGTGGGGGATCTGAAAAACTATCCCGTGGAGAAGACCGTGATCATCACCACGGGTTCCCAGGGTGAGAGCATGGCGGCCCTCTCCCGCATCGCGGAAAACACGCATAAAAAGCTGACGATCCGCTCCGGGGATGTGGTGATCTTTTCCTCCCATCCGATCCCGGGAAACGAAAAGGCCGTCACCCGCGTGATCAATTCCCTGCTCCAGAAGGGGGCGGATGTGATCTTCCAGGACACCCATGTGTCCGGACACGCCTGTCAGGAGGAGATCAAGCTGATCTATTCTTTGGTGCGGCCGAAATACGCGATTCCCGTGCACGGGGAATACAAGCATTTAAAGGCGCAGGCGCATCTCGCTCTGGAGCTCGGGATCCCGAAGGAGAATATCTTCATCATGGAATCCGGTGATATTCTGGAGATCGACCACGAGGGCGCCGGGATCACCGGACGGGTTCCCGCAGGGGATGTGTTCGTGGACGGACTGGGGATCGGTGATGTGGGAAACACGGTGCTTCGGGACAGGCAGCGCCTTGCGGAGGACGGCATCCTGCTGGCTGTGGTCGCGGCGGATCTTTCCAACGGGCAGGTGATCTCGGGGCCCGAGATCTTCTCCCGCGGGTTTGTCTATATGCGGGAATCCGACGAGATCATCGAAGAAGCCAGGCAGGTGGCACAGGAGGTGCTGGAGAACAACCTGACCGGGACAAAGATAGATATGAATAAGCTGAAGAGCGGGCTGAAGGAGGCGCTTGGCGAATATGTCTGGCGAAAGACCAGGCGCCGCCCGATGATCCTGCCCGTGATCATGGAGGCATGACAGCAGATGCTGAGTAACGAGCTCAGAACCGCAGTCAGAGCGCTCTCCGAGGAAGTCATGAAAGAAGAGCGCTATATCCGTTTCGCCGAAGCACGCCGGGAGCTGGAAGAGGATCCCGAGATGACCAAAGCGGTGGATGAAAGCCGGAAGGCCTATATGGAGCTTCTGCAGGGCGGAAACGAGGACGGCAATCTTCACTATCGCCAGAAGGATTTCATGGATGGCAGAGAGGAGCTCTGGAGCGAGAAAAAGGCCCGGCATTTTCTGAAGGCCGAGTACGCGATGGCGGCAATGCTCAGGGAGCTGGCAGAGGAATTCATGAAGGAAACGGATATCCTCGGGATCGACCACGAGATAACGCGCGACGGGAAAAAATCGGGAGCTGAGGCAAACAGGCGATGATGCGCGGAACGAAAGCTGAGGTGTGCGGACGATGATGCGCGGAACGAAAGCGGAAGCGGAGATCAGGAACTGAGGTGAGCGGGCGATGATGCGCGATGGGAAAGCCGGCAGGATGAAAAGACCTGCGAGGGAATTCGGAAAACTGAATATCTGGGGAATCCTCGGCACCTTTCTGGACACCTTCGTGAAGGTGGCCGTCATTGCGCTCGTGGTCATGTACACTATTCGCTTTGCCGGTGAAGCGTATGACTTCGGCTACCGGCTCTTCTCCGAGGAGCCTCCCGCAAAGGAGCCGGGAATCGATATCGAGGTCACGATCCCCCTGGGCTCCGACTCCAGGCAGATCGGGAAGATCCTGGAGCAGCGCGGGCTCATAAAGGACGCGAATCTCTTTTTCGTGCAGGAACTGATCTCCGATTACCGGGGAAAGCTTTCCGCCGGCACCTATACGCTGAACAACAGCTGGACCGCGGATCAGATCATGGCCGCGATGGCAGGCGACGAGACGGAGGAGGCCGAGGAGGATGCGGAAACGGTTCCCGTGCCCGCCGTCACGCAGGAGGAGGAATTCGTCCCCAATGATCCGATGGCGGAGGATGGCGCCGCCGGAGATGCCGGGTCTGATGAGGGAGCCGGGGATCCGGATACGCAGTAAAGAACTGCTGACAAATAAGGCATTGCATTCGGCATCGCAAAACGCGTTGGATCGAAGCACCTGCGAAGCGTCACTGAAGCGTTATTGATCACATTTTCGGACTTCTGTCATTCTTCCCTGAATGCCGCGAAGCGGCAGCCTGAGGCATATCTGCGAATGCAGATATGCCGATAGGATCAGTGCAATTTGAGCCGCTTGCGGCACAAATGCGGGTATGGAAAATCGAATATCAATTCGATTTTCCATGCTTTATCGCGTCGAGGATCGTGTAAAAACCCGGAAACGAGATATTCACGCAATCCGCATCCTTGATCAGCGTCTCCCCTCCTGCTCTCAGCGCAGCCACAGCCATGCTCATCGCGATCCGGTGGTCCTTTTTCGGATCGATCACCGTCCCCTTCAGCAGTTTTCCGCCGTTTCCGCGGATCACCCAACCATCATCCTTCGCCTCTATATCCGCGCCCATCGCGCCAAGGCTTTCCGTCATCGCGGCGATCCGGTCGGATTCCTTGACTTTCAGCTCCGCCGCGTCTTTGATCACCGTTTCCCCCGCTGCGAAGGCTCCCAGCACGGCAGCCATCGGCAGCTCATCGATCAGTGTCGGGATAATATCCCCTTCGATCCGGGTTCCATGCAGCGGCGCATACCGTACCCGGATATCCGCACAGGGCTCGCCCCCCTCTTCTCTTTCGTTTTCCAGGGAAAGATCACCTCCCATGGCTTTTAATACCCGAAGGAAACCGTCTCTCGTGGGATTGATCCCCACATTCTCCAGAAGCAGCTCGGAGCCCGGGACAAGAGAGGCGGCCGCGAGAAAGCAGACCGCGGAGGAAATATCGCCGGGCACACGGATGCGCATGCCGTGCAGGCGGCCGGCGCCGGGGGTGTCCCCGGGCTGAGGGCCGTGCCGCAGCGCATCCTGAGCTTCGGCAGCGCCCGCTGCCTGCACATCCCGCCGCGCAAGCGGGAAAACCCTCGCGAAGGGCCTGCCCGAGGCCTCCTCCACGCCTGTTTCCACCCGTGCGCCGAAGGCCTTCAGCATCCGCTCCGTGTGATCCCTGCTGAGTGCCGGCTCGGACACCGTTGTCGGGGAGTCCGCGTAGAGTCCTGCAAGCAGGACCGCGGATTTTACCTGCGCCGAGGCCACGGGCGAGGCATAGCTGATCCCCTTTAATGCACCGGGATGTCCGGCCAGCATGAGGGGAGCGGTGAGCTTTCCGCCTGAGGCTGGCTTTTTCCCTGCCCCGACAGTCTCCGGCGCAATCCCGGTCACCGCTTCGATCTGCACATCCTTGCCTGCAGAGGCAGCCTCCGGCGCGACCCCGGACAACGCTTCGGCAGCGGGGCCTGTCTGCGGGGATATCTCCGCGCCCATTTCAGCAAGCGGTCCGGCCACCCTGCCCATGGGGCGGCGGCAAAGGGATTCGTCTCCGGTAAGCTGCACCGGGAAGGGCTGGGCCGCCAGAATCCCCATGATCAGGCGCATCGTGGTGCCGCTGTTTCCGCAGTCGATAGGGCCGGAGGGAGCCTTAAGCCCGTTTAGCCCCACGCCATGCACAAGGACCTCGCTTTCGCGGTCTTCCGGATTGCTGGAAGTGTTAAGCCCGGCGCCGTGCACGAAACCCTCGCTTTCGCGGCTTCCCGGATCGCCGGGAGCGTGCACGAAACCCTCGCTTTCGCGGTCTTCCGGATCGCCGGGGACCGTAAGCTCGGCGCCGTGCTCCGACACCTCCCCATCCCCGACCTCGATCCGGACCCCCATGTCCCGGAAGGCCCGGATCGTAGAAAGACAATCCTCACCCATCAGAAAACCGGAGATGCGCGTTTCCCCCTCGGCAAGCGCCCCCAGCATCACGGCTCTGTGGGAGATGGATTTATCCCCCGGAATAACGATCCGGCCCTGTAAGGGGCCGGATGCGGGAAGAAGCTTCAGCAGTTCGTTTTTCATATCACATTATACCCTGTTGCTGTTCGCATTTTCGATGACCTGGTCGCGATAGGCTTTGGCGCCGGCAAAGAAATCCGTAAGTCCTGCCATATCCTTTGCCGTGAGAAGCGCCTTATAGTCCGCAAGCTGCGCCTCCAGCTTTTCCAGGGAGGAGAGGACATTCTCCCTGTTTTCCAGAGAGATCTCCGCCCAGAGCTCCGGCGAGGAGGAGGAAATCCGCGTGATATCCTTAAACCCGCCGGCGCAGAGCTGTTTTAGATCCATATCCTTATCCTCTTCCGCCGCCACACGGGAAAGGGATGCCGCCGCCACATGGGGCAGATGGGAGATTGCCGCCAGGGCCCTGTCGTGCTGCTCCCCCTGCACCGTGATCGGCCTGGCCTCCATTTTCCGGATCAGGTCGGTCAGCTTTTCGATATGCTCCTTGCCGGAAATGCCGGTGGGAACCACCAGATAAGAGGAATCCTTCAGCATCGTGGGAGAGGATGCCGTATAACCGGAAAACTCTGTGCCCATCATCGGATGGCCCCCTACGAAATTCTTCAGCTTCAGCTTTTTCGCCTTTTTGACGATGGGCGTTTTTACGCTGCCCACATCCGTGATCGTGGTCGTTTCATGCACCCATTTCGACACTTGCTCCAGCAGCTCCAGGTTTGCCTCCACCGGAGCACAGAGGAAGAGCATGTCCAGGGACACAGACCAGGTGGCTCCGGCAAACGCGCCCCCCGCCGTGGTCGTATAAGCTTTAAAGGCGCCGTCCGGGGAAAAGATCCCGTCCAGCACGCCGTCCTCCTCGGCAAGCTCCTTTGTCTGATCATTTCTTGTGCAGACAAAAAGCTTCGCATCGGGATAGATCTGCCTCAGCTTCTTTGCAATGGACCCTCCGATGAGTCCCATTCCGATAAATCCGTAGGATTTCATAGGCTCTCCTTCATTCCTTTTTATTCTTATTCCTGTTTTGTAGTTAGACAGTATAACACAGGCTTTCCCATTCATGCCACCTAAAATTAACGCTTTTTTGTACTTTTTCGTTAAAATTTCGTGTATCGGTGCGGGATAACGCAGTTGTTTTTTGTCCCTGAAACTATTTCATGAGGGTTTTTCCGGGTGTATAATAAGCTGTATGTACATTTCACGCAGAAAACATATTCTTTCCGGCACGATCATGCTGGCCGCGCTGATCAACCTGGCGGAATCCGGCCTGATGGCGCTGGCCCGGCTGATCCTTGGAAAAAGCGGCACGCTTACGCCGGATATGCTGGATGAAGCGATCTGGAATCTGCAGCTTCTGATGTCCGTGGCGCAGATCCTCCTGACCGGAGGCCTTTTTTATCTGGCCTGGCGCAGGCTCATGCATTATATGGGGGTTGTGGAGGAGGACGATCATCAGGAAATGGCGAGGCTTCAGGAGGAGATGCTCGGAAAGAAGCTCTCCAATCTTTCCGCGCCGGAGATCAGTAAGCTTCTGCAGATATGGGCCGTGATCTTTGTGGGTTCACAGCTCGTCTATAATGTGACCTCGTTTATCTACCGGAATTTCACCGGAGAGCTCACGCTGATGCTCGCGCAGGGCGGCAGCGCGGGCGGGGAATCCTTTCTTTCCATTTATAATCAGACCCACGGCTTTAAATACATGGCCATGCTGATCGCGATTTTGATCGGCGTCATGATGACCGGGATCTTTCTGGGAGACGGGCTCTTAAAGAGCCTGGTCATCGGGATCGTCGTGCTCTTTTTGCTGGCCTTTTCCGTTTTTCGGATGAACACCCTCTCGATCATGGGCAGGGATGTGGGCGTGGTCTGGACCTCCGTGATCTTTCATCTGATCGAAACCGTGGGCCTGATCGTTTTTTCTCTTTATCTGCGGGTCAGATACGCGGGAGTATGATCGAATCACACCTCAAACATCAGCTCCCCGTAGGTCGGGAAGGGCCAGGCCTCCTTATCCACCAGCATCTCCAGCCTGTCCGCCGGGGCGCGGAGCTCTTCCATCGCCTCCGTGATCACATCCTTATAGAAAAAGGCCTGTTCCTTAAAATCGCTGATTTCTCCGGCCTTTTCCTCCGCATCCTTCAGCTGCTTTAAGGCGTCCCGCATCTCCCTTAAACCGCCTGTGACTTCACGGAGCAGCTCCTTGATCGGCGCTGCGTCGCCGCCGGCCTCGTTTACCTTCAGCGCGCTTTCTGCCAGCTCGCCGGCAAACTTTGCCACGGCGGGAATGATCTGGCGGCCGGCCATGTCGATCATCGTCAGCGCCTCGATATTGATCGTTTTCGCATAG
The DNA here is from genome assembly GCA_946621895.1 of uncultured Lachnospiraceae bacterium. The sequence goes on from CAMOOZ010000066.1 coordinate 8,737, forward strand.
GTTTCATAAAGGATCTCCTCACGGCTTTCCAGCTCCTTGCGCGTAAAGATGTGGAATTTCTCGAAGAGCGCCACGGATTTATCCGTGGTCAGCGCGCAGGCGGCCTCGATCATCGTGGCGATATTCGGCAGGCCGCGGCGCTTCGCCTCCTCCCCCCATTCCGGCGCGTAGCCGTCCCCGTTGAAGATGATCCGCTGATGCTTCGTGAGATATTCCTTGATCAGGTCGTGCACAGCCTCGTCGAAATCCTCCGCGGCCTCCAGCCGATCCGCGGCCTCGCAGAACGCCTCGGCCACGATGGCATTCAGGATCGTATTGGGACTGGCCACGGAATCCGCGCTGCCCACCATGCGGAATTCAAATTTGTTTCCGGTAAACGCAAAGGGCGAGGTACGGTTTCTGTCCGTCGCGTCCTTTTCCAGATCGGGAAGCGTGGAAACGCCTGTTTTCAGCCGTCCGCCCTCCTTTGCCCTGTCCGCCTGACCGGTCTGCACCAGCTGGCTGACCACATCCTCCAGCTGTTCCCCCAAAAACACGGAGATGATGGCCGGAGGCGCCTCGTTCGCGCCGAGACGCTGATCGTTTCCCACATCGGAGGCGGACTGCCGCAGCAGATCCGCGTGGGTGTCCACGGCCTTCAGGATACAGGCCAGAAGCAGCAGAAAACGGATATTCGTGTTCGGCGTATCGCCGGGCTCAAGCAGGTTTACCCCCTCGTCCGTGCCGATGGACCAGTTATTGTGCTTGCCGGAGCCGTTTACCCCGGCATAGGGTTTTTCATGGAGAAGGCAGTGCAGATTATGCCTTGCGGCAACCCGTTTCATCGCCTCCATTACCAGCTGATTATGGTCGCAGGCGATGTTTGCCGTCTCATAGATGGGCGCCAGCTCGTGCTGCGCCGGAGCAGCCTCGTTGTGCTGGGTCTTGGCCGTGACCCCGAGGCGCCAGAGCTCCTCGTTTAAGTCCTTCATATAGGCGCCCACACGCTCCTTGATCACGCCGAAATAATGATCCTCCATCTCCTGACCCTTTGGGGCGGGAGCGCCGAAAAGCGTGCGCCCGGCGAACATCAGGTCCGTCCGTTTCAGATAAAGCCCCTTGTCCACGAGGAAATATTCCTGCTCCGCGCCCACATTCGCGATGACCTTTTTCGCGGTCTTATCCCCGAAAAGCCGGACCAGCCGGAGCGCCTGCTCGGAAAGGGCCTCCATGGAGCGGAGAAGCGGCGTTTTCTTATCCAGCGCCTCCCCCGTGTAGGAGCAGAAGGCCGTGGGACTGCAGAGGATCTTCCCGCGGGAAGGCTCCTTGATGAAGGCCGGGGAGGTGATGTCCCAGGTCGTATAGCCCCTTGCCTCGAAGGTGGCCCGCAGGCCGCCGGAGGGGAAGCTGGAGGCATCCGGCTCGCCCTTGATCAGCTCCTTGCCGGAAAATTCCGTCAGCATCTTGCCCTCTTCATCCGGATGGGAAACGAAGGAATCGTGCTTCTCCGCCGTGA
>CAMOOZ010000067.1 GCA_946621895.1 uncultured Lachnospiraceae bacterium
TTCCAGAGGATGCTCGCGAAGCCCTCCGGGGAAAGAATGGAGTAAACCGCGTTTTCCAGCATGTAAACCTTATCTGCCGCGCCAAGCGCCAGCGCTCCGCCGCTTCCGCCCTCTCCGGTGAAAAACGCGATGGTGGGGACCCTGATCCGCGCAAAGCACGCGAGGCATTCCGCGATCGCCCCGCTGATCCCGTTCATCTCCGCCTCGAGTCCGGGATAAGCCCCGGGAGTATCGATAAAGGTGATCACCGGACGGGAGAATTTCTCTGCCTGCTCCATCAGCCGGATGACCTTCCGATATCCCTCGGGCGACCCCATGCCGAAATTGCAGCGGATGTTCTCCTCCGTGTTTCTCCCTTTTGCCGTGCCGATCACGGTGACGGGGATCCGGTGAAAAAACCCGATCCCGCCCAAAATCGAGGGATCATCCCGATAAAGCCTGTCCCCATGAAGCTCCATGAAGCCCTCAAAAAGATGCCTGATGAAATCCCTGATCCCGGGCCTGTCGGCCTGCCTTGCCGCCAGCACTCTCTCGTAGGCGCTTTTCTCGGGGGGAGCCGTTCTCCGGCCTTTCCCTTTTGTCTGCTGTTCCATCTCTTTTTCCTGTCATTTATCGCACGGCTTCGTTAACGAAAATGCTTTACCATTATCATTAATGATCCGCGCCGATCGCGTGCCGCGAAGCGGCGTATTTCCTTTGCGCGATCGTGTACAAAAGCTTATCGCGCTAACGAAATCGCAGCAGGGAATTTCGTCAGCGGGTCTAATACCGGTGCAGTTTCAGCAGCCGGTAAAGCGTTTTTCTTAACCTGCTGCGCTCCACGATCGCATCGATCATCCCGTGCTCCAGCTGAAATTCCGCCCGCTGGAAGCCCTCCGGCAGCTCCTTCCCGATGGTCTGCCTGATCACCCTGGGACCGGCAAAGCCGATCAGCGCTCCCGGCTCCGCAAGGATGATATCGCCAAGACTTGCAAAGCTCGCGGACACCCCTCCCGTAGTCGGATTGGTGAGCACGGAAATGTAGAGGCCGCCGTTTCCCTTATAGCGCTCTACGGCCGCGGCGGTCTTCGCCATCTGCATCAGGGAAAAAAGGCCCTCCTGCATGCGGGCTCCGCCGCTGGCGCAAAAAAGGATCAGCGGCAGCTTCTTTTCCGCCGCGTATTCCGTCAGGCGGACGATCTTTTCTCCCACCGCGGAGCCCATGCTGCCCATAAAAAATGCGCCGTCCAGCACGCCGACCGCGATCTTCACCCTTTTGATCTCCCCGGTGCCGGCCAGAAAAGCCTCCTGGAGGCCCGTCCTTTCCCGGAATTCCGCAAGCTTTTTCTCGTACCCGGGAAACCTCAAAGGATTCCTTCCCCTTACGGTGGAAAAAAGCTCCCTGAAGCTTTCCTCATCCAGGATCAGGGAGAGCCGCTCTCCCGCCCTCATCGGAAGATATTCGTGACATTCCGGGCAGATAAAATGCTTCTCCCGCAGCACGCTCCTCTCCAGGAGCTTTCCGCAGCCGGGGCATTCTCTGCCGTTTTCCCTGCTGCCCTCCCTTAAGGAGATCAGCGCATTCCAGGTCTTTCTTTTTTTGCTCAGTGCTTCAAAAACACCCATTGTACCCCTTATGCCGTTTTAACGGCAAACGAAGGAAGATCCGCGCATATGGATCTTCTCCGGGAAAAATCAGCTGCCAAGCTGATCCCTCGTGCGTTCCAGCTCCTCATGATGCTTTTCCCAAAAGGAGGTGTCGTATTTTCCGGTGATGAATGCCGGGTGAAAGGTCAGCAGATGCATAAAATCCGCATTGGTCTCCACCCCCTCGATGATCAGCTCCTCCAGCGCCCTTCTGAGCCTTCTGATCATCTCCACGCGGGTTTTGTCCGTCACGATGATCTTTGCCAGCAGCGGATCATAAAAGGTGCCTATATGACAGCCGTTAAACAGATGGCTCTCCACTCTTACGCCAAAGCCCGCCGGAAAATGCAGAAAGCTGATCTCGCCCGGTGTGCGGGCAACGATCCGGCACTCCATCGCATGACCGGAAAAGGATATCTCCTCCTGGCTCTGGGAAAGCTTCAGCCCGGCCGCGATCCGCACCTGCTCCTTCACCAGATCGATGCCCGTCAGCGCCTCGGTGACGGGATGCTCCACCTGGATCCGGGTGTTCATTTCGATAAAATAAAAATTTCCCTCCTTATCAACAACGAACTCCACCGTGCCGGCATTCACATAGCCCGCGGCCTTCGCGGCGCGCACGGCCGCTTCCCCCATTTTTTTCCTCAGCTCTTCGGAAAGAAAAGGAGAAGGCGCCTCCTCCAGAAGCTTCTGGTGATTCTTCTGGATGGAGCAGTCTCTTTCCCCGAGGTAAACCGTATTGCCGTGCTTATCCGCGAGGATCTGCACCTCGATATGCCTGGGGTCAAGGACCAGCTTTTCGACATACATCCCGTCGTTGCCAAAGGCGCTCTTTGCCTCCGCCCTGGCCGCCGCAAAGGCGGACTTAAGTGTTTCGGCGTCATCTGCCCGCCGGATCCCCCTGCCGCCCCCTCCGGCCGTCGCCTTTAAGAGCACGGGATAACCGATCCTTTCGGCAGCCTCCGCGGCCTCCTCCGGACTGTTCACCAGGCCGTCGGAGCCCGGCACCACGGGAACATGATTCGCCTTCATCAGGCTTCTTGCGGACTGCTTATCCCCCATCGCCGCGATCACCTCTGAGGGCGGGCCGATAAAAACGATCCCCTCCTTTTCGCAGCGGGCGGCAAATTCCGCGTTCTCGGAAAGAAAGCCATAGCCGGGATGGATTGCGTCGCATTTTAACGCCTTCGCCGTCGCCAAAAGGACATCGCCGTTTAAATAGCTTTCCTTTGCCCCGGCGGGACCGATGCATACGGATCTCGTGGAAAACATCGCAGAAAGGGAATCCCTGTCCGCTTCGGAACAGACAGCCACCGTTTCGATATCCATCTCCCTTAAGGTCCGAAGCACCCTTACGGCGATCTCCCCCCGGTTCGCGATCAGAACACGTTTGAACATGCGTTATTCAATCCTCATCAGGGGCTGATGGAATTCCACAAACTCTCCGTCCTGAACCAGAAATTCCTTCAGCTCTCCTTCCCTGTCCGCTTTTACCTCGTTAAAGAGCTTCATCGCCTCCACCACGCCGACCACATCACCCTTGCGGACCAGCTGGCCGATCGAAGCATAAGCATCCGCGTCGGGAGAAGGCGCACGGTAAAAGGTGCCGGCCAAAGGAGAAAGCAAAAGTCCCTCACCCGGCGATAAGGCATCGGGCCGCGCCGCCTCTTCGGCGGCATCCGATCGGACAGGCGCCTGTCCGTCTGATCTTGGCAAGGCCAGAACCGCTCCCGCTGCCGGTATGCTTTTCACCGCAGCCGAAGCGTTTTCCTCCCTGCAGGTGGAGGAAGGCTCCGCTTTTTTCAAGCGAAAGGAAAAGCCCTCCTTTTCCAGCGCAAGCTCCACCGCTGAAGAGCGCTCAAAGCGATCCCAGACGGAAAAGATTTCCGAAAGCTCCATCGTCTTTTCCCTTTTCCCGGCACTCATGCGAGCTTTGCGTCAATAAAGTCCACGATATCCTGCACCGTGACGAATTTCTGCAGCTCCTCCTCCTCGATCTTGATGGAAAACTCCTCCTCCAGCGCCATGGCAAGCTCCATCGCATCCAGGGAGTCGATGCCCATATCATCCTTCAGACTCGCCTCGGGCCGAATGCTTTCCTCGCTGCAGCTGATCGTGTCCAGTATGATCTCCTTTACCTTATCAAAAGACATATTCACCTCCTGAATCGCAGGGAACTCTCTCAGGATATTCCCTCAATACTTTTAACTAAATAAATTGCGGTACATGATTATATCAGAAAAATCAGGACTGTCAATACCAGATATGGAGAAAAGCCTGAGAATGCATACAAGATATGGAAAAACAGGGCCGGCGGGGTTTTCTCCCTGCCGGCCCTGAAGCTTTGCTTACTGCTTTGAAAACCGATCCTTTTTCACACAGCTTCAAATGTCCGGAGCTTCTTCGCGTCCCGAAGCCTTGCTTACTGCTTTGAGAACTGATCCTTTCCTACGCCGCAAAGGGGGCAGACCCAATCCGCCGGCAGATCCGCAAACGCGGTGCCGGGGGCAATGCCATTGTCCGGATCTCCTTTGGCCGGATCATACTCATAACCGCATACATCGCATACATACTTGTCCATTTCTTTTCTCCTTTCCTGTTTGCATTCTAAACTATGGTTTACATAACTATAAACTACTTCTGCTCCTCTTCAGCCAGCTCCTCCCTGATCCGCTTCGTCCGGATCTCCTCAAGCAGCGCGTCCATGAACTCCTGCAGGGGCTTTATGCCCTCGTCCCCGGCAAAGCGGCTTCGCACGGAAACAGTCCCCTCCGCCGCTTCCTTTTCCCCGACGATCAGCATATAGGGGATCCGGTCAAGCCGCGCCTCCCTGATCTTAAAGCCGATCTTCTCCGAGCGGTTATCCACGGTCACATCCACATACTGATCAAACAGCGCTTTCCTGACCTTCTCCGCGTACTCCGCGTACTTCTCGGAGATCGGCAGCACGCGCACCTGCTCCGGGCAAAGCCAGGTCGGGAATTTCCCGGCGTAATGCTCGATCAGCCAGGCCAGCGTCCGCTCGTAGCAGCCAAGCGAGGTCCTGTGAATGATATAGGGACGGATCTTCTCGCCGTTCTCGTCGATATAATACATGTCAAAGTTTTCCGCGATGGCGCAGTCCAGCTGGATCGTCACCATCGTGTCCTCTTTGCCGTAGACATTCTTTGCCTGGATGTCGATCTTCGGCCCGTAGAAGGCCGCCTCACCCTCCGCCTCATAGAAGGGCAGATTTTCCTCTACCAGGATCTTCCTTAAGGCATCCTGTGTGGTGTTCCAGTAGTTTTCATCGCCCACATACTTATCTCTGTTGTTCGGATCCCATTTGGAGAGACGGTAGGTCACATCCCCCTGCAGCCCCAGCGTGGTCAGCACATAATTGGAGAGCTTCAGGCATCCGATGAGCTCCTCCTCCGCCTGATCCGGCCGGATCACCAGATGCCCCTCGGAGATCGTAAAATGCCGCACGCGGGTAAGCCCGTGCATCTCACCGGAATCCTCGTTGCGGAAAAGCGTGCTCGTCTCGCTCATCCGGTAAGGCAGATCCCTGTAGGAGCGCTGCTCGTTTTTATAGACCTGATACTGGAACGGGCAGGTCATAGGCCTCAGCGCCATCACATCCGGATCCTCCGGCTCGCCGATCAGAAACATACCGTCCAGATAATGATACCAGTGCTCCGAGGTCTTGTAGAGATCCGATTTTGCCATCAACGGGGTGCGCGTGCGTACATAGCCCCATTCCCTGTCCTCCAGATCCTCGATCCAGCGCTGCAGCTTCATGATCATTTTGGTCCCCCGGGGGGTAAAGATGGGAAGCCCCTGGCCCACCATCTCGGAGGTCAGGAACAGCTTCATCTCCCTGCCGAGGCGGTTATGATCGCGAAGCCTTGCCTCCTCCATCCGCTTTAAGTGCTCGGCAAGTTCCTTCTTATCCGCATAGGCCGTGCCGTAGATCCGCTGCAGCCTGGCTTTCTTCGCGTCCCCTCTCCAGTAAGCCATTGAAGAGGATGTCAGCTTGAAGGCCTTCACCCCGGCGGTGCTCATCAGATGCGGCCCCGCGCAGAGATCCACAAAGCCCTCCTGATCATAGAAGGAAATCTCCTCTCCCTCCGGCAGCTCCTCGATCAGCTCCACCTTATAGGGCTCGTCCTTTTCCTTCATGAAGGCAATGGCCTCGTCCTTCGGAAGGGTAAAGCGTTTGATCTCATGCCCCTCCTTCACGATCTTTTTCATCTCCGCCTCAAGGGCGTCCAGATCCTCCCTGGAAAAGGGCTGCTCCACTTCGAAATCATAGTAGAAGCCCTCGTCGATGGCCGGGCCGATCGTGAGCTTTGCCTTCGGGAAAAGACGCTTCACCGCCTCCGCCATCACATGGGAGGCTGTATGCCGCAGTATCCTTAAGCCCTCGGGATCCTTTGCGGTCAGGATATTCACGCTTGCGTCCGCATCCACTACGGTGCGCAGATCCTTCACCTCACCGTTGATCTCTGCCGCGCAGGCAGCCCTTGCGAGACCCTGGCTGATCTCCTGCGCGATCTCAAACGCGCTTTTCGGCGCTGCAAACTCCAGCGCAGAACCGTCCTTTAATGTAATCTTCATGACTTTATTTCCTTTCCAAAAGATAGTGTGTCCATACTAGCACTTTTTGCGGGTACTGGCAAATCCGATCAGCAGCAATTCCCGCGGGATATCCCTCCCATTGATCGGCGGCCTGCAGCACCGGTCAGCCTCTTGTCAGCGCCTCCACGAGATCCTCCACGGTGATCTCCTGCATGCGCTCGGGCGTCCTTGCTTCGGCAGGCAGCCTGACAAGCCGGCTTTCCTGGATCCGAATGACCTTTTCAAAAAGATTGCGGACCCCGCGGCCGTTTCCGATTTTGGCGCCGGGATACTTTGCAAAATAAGCTTTGAGCAAAGCGGCAAATTTCGGCTGTTCCCGATAGCCCTTTTCCTCGCAGAGGCCGGCAAAGATGGCATACATTTCCTCCGGCGTATAATCCTCAAAATGGATCGTTCTGGTAAAGCGCGAGGAAAGCCCGGGATTGGCCCGGATAAACTGCTGCATCTCGTCTTCATAACCGGCAGCGATGACCACGAGATTTTCCCGGTTGTCCTCCATGCCCTTCACGAGCGCATCGATGGCTTCGGCGCCAAACTGATGAGCCCCCTCTTCCCTGGCAAGGGAATAGGCTTCATCGATAAAGAGCACGCCGCCCACCGCGGCATTGACGGCATCCCGCGTTTTCAGTGCAGTCTGTCCCACATATCCGGCTACAAGGCCTGACCTGTCCTTTTCCACGAGCTGCCCCTCCGTGACCACATTCAGCGCGGCAAGGAGCTTTGCCAGGAGCCTCGCCACAGTCGTTTTCCCCGTGCCCGGATTGCCGGTAAACACCATGTGGAGAGAGCCCCGTCCGGTGGAGAGACCTGCCTCGAAACGCTCATTCTGGATGCGCACATGATCGATCAGCTCCGCCACCTCCCGTTTCACGGCAGAAA
>CAMOOZ010000068.1 GCA_946621895.1 uncultured Lachnospiraceae bacterium
CAAGCAGCACACCACCTATTAACATGCCGCGCCCATTCATTTTTTTGAGGATTACGGCGTGATAAAGGGACGGGTGCCCGTAGCCTCGGGCCCTCTTGAGGTGAAAAACGCGATGATAAGCAGGAGTCCCAAAAAGAGCACTGCCTTCCAGAGGGGAAGGGCGCGCAGGTTTTTTACGGACCGCAGCAGCGCATTTCTGCAGTCCTTATTCCAAAGCACTGCTGCGGTGAGGACAGGCAGCCCTAGATGAGCGAAAAGCCCGACCCCCCCAAACAGGCTCCAGCACTCGGCATAGAGCGTTGAAAGGATGACGCCTGTCATGAAGCAGGGCACCGGTTTTTTTCGCGGAGAAAACGAAAACAGCTTTCCCAGCAGAAAAAGTCCTCCTGCTCCGAGGATCGTACAGATGCAAAAAATATAAAGCCATGAGATCAAAATAAGCAGCATGGGTTCATCATACCCTTTTTCGGTGCCGGTGTCCATTCAGAATCAGGACGGGGAAAAGACAGGCAAGATGAAAAGATCTGTTTGAACGGCTCCCAGCACATGGCTGCGGGCAATAAACCCGGATCGCGGGTTCCCGTGTCCGCTGAATTGGGTGCTGAACAGACGCGGATTTTATGCTACAATAGCCCCTATGAAATGGGAAAGGGAATTGCAGGGAAAAAGGTGCATCCTGCGTCTGTCCGGGCTTGAGGATATGGAACTGATCTTAAGCTTCCGCAACAGCGAGCTGGTGCGCCCTTATTTTGTTTACCGGGAGATCATCACTCCCGAGGTTCACCGCGCCTGGTACAAAAAGGAGGTGGAAGGGGGAAGGGCCGTGCAGTATCTGATCCTTGCCCCTGACGACAGGGAGCCCCTGGGCGTGGCCTGTCTGACCCGGTATGAGCCGGCAAAGGCGGAGGCGGAGTGGGGGATATTTCTTGGAAAAGAGCGGGCCTATGGCAACGGTCTTGCCAGAGAGGCTTTCCGTCTTCTTGCGGCGGAGGGCTTTCAGGTGCTCGGGCTTAAACGGCTGAGGGCCAGAGTGCTGGCAGATAATCTTCGCAGCCTGAAATATCATCTGGCGGTGGGCTTTCGGGAGGAGCAGAGGGTGAAGAAGGACGGTGTGGAGGTGATCTTCCTGTCATTGGAGAGGGATCGCTTTTCCCCGCGGCCTGCCGGCCTGAACCGCATCGGTGAGCCCGCGCCCACGGCACAGGCTCCTCACCATGCCTCGGGGTTGGGTAAATGATGAATAAACTGTTAAGCGTGATCATTCCCTGCTATGGCTCGGAGAGCTCGTTAGAGCAGGTGGTAAACGGTGTGCGGCAGGTGTGCGGCGCGCTGCAGGGCTTTGACTATGAGCTGATCCTGGTCGATGACTGTTCGCCGGACGGCGTCGGCGGGCTGATCCGCCGGCTTGCACTGGAGGACGAACGGATCACAGGGGTGTTCCATGCAAAAAATTTTGGTCAGCACGCGGCGGTCCTGACCGGCTTTCAGGAAGCAAAGGGGGATATCCTGCTCTGTCTGGATGACGACGGGCAGACGCCCCCGGAGGGGATCCCGAAGCTGCTTTTCGCGCTGGAAGGAGGAGCCGATGCAGTCTATGCGCGTTACGGGAAAAAGCAGCATTCCTTTTTCCGGAATTTCGGCAGCAGGGTAAATGACTGGATGCTCCGGGTGATGTTAAAAAAACCGAAGGCGCTTCAGGTCACCAGCTTTTTTGCCGTCAGGCGTTATATCGCGGAAAGCATGATGAAATATGACGGCTCCTACCCCTATCTGATCGGGCTGGTGCTCAGGGCCACGAATAATATCGTCAATGTGGAGGTGGAACACAGGGCCAGGGAGCAGGGCCGGTCGGGCTACAGCCTGAAAAAGCTACTTTCCCTTTGGATGAACGGGTTTACCGCCTTCTCCATCCTGCCCTTAAGAGCTGCGACCTTTCTTGGCACGCTCTTCGCTCTGGCGGGTTTTCTCTACGGCATCTATACGGTGATCAAAAAATTTGTGTATCCCGAGGTGCCGATCGGGTTTTCCTCGCTGATGGCTGCCATTGTATTCATCGGCGGCATGCTGATGCTGATGCTGGGGATCATCGGGGAATATGTGGGCAGAATGTATCTGGGAATGAACAGGACCCCTCAGGCCGTGGTGCGGGAGGTGGTCAGGCGTGGGTAAGAGGATCGCTGCCTGTTTCTTTCCCGAAAAGGGAGATGTCCGGGCCGGAGGTCTCACCCTCGGGCTGTTTCTCCGGAGGCTGCTGGTCTTTCTGGCGATGGCCTGTCTTTTCGTGATCTGGCCCCTTAAGCTGCCGGAGTATCAGGGAACCTTTCCGATGGGCGGGGATCTGCTGGGCTATGTGCCCGTTTCCTCCGAAGCCCCCCTTTCGCAGGAGTTTTCTCCCGCGCTGCCTTATCTGGACTGGCTGGAGGTGGCCCTGCGTTCTCCGGAAAAGGCGGAGTGCCTCCATCTGCGCGTCTGGGGCTTTGGCCAATCTCCGATCTTTGATGAGGATGTTTCCTTTATTCCGCAGGAAGACGGTTTTGTCCGGCTGCACCTGGGACTGCTGCTTTCTCCCGGCCGGAAATTCACGCTTCAGTATATGGGCGGCGCCGAAGGGGCGCCGGCGGAGATAGGCGTGGGGAGCGAGGGCCCTGTGGGGAGAATGATCCTTTCCGGCCCGCTTACGCCATTCAGGATATTCTTCTATGCCGCGGGGATCCTTCTTCTTTGCGCCATCCTCGTTCTTTTGCTGAAAAAAGCGGAGGAAAACGGGCATCTTTCCCGGCGGCTTTCCCTTGTCCGGCTGCCTTATGTCCTGGTGGGCGGCCTGATCCTCACGGGAGGCTATGGGATTTTTGTGCTGAAAGCCTTCGGACAGGATCTGGCGAACAACCTTTTTCTGATGCTGGGGGTGATCTTTGCTGCCTGCCTGATCCCGATCTTTTACGGCGCCGGGAGGCGCGGCGCATGCCGCTCTTCCGTGAAGGCGTCCCGGCTGTCTGACGGCATTGCGGACAGGGACGGGAGCGCCGGCCACGGCAGCCATGCGTTTTTTTCTGAGGGGGGATCTCTGCTGTTCGGCAGCCTCTGCATGGCCGGCTGTCTGATCAGCTGCATCGCCTATCAGAACGCGCTCTCCGACTATGAGCATTATGTGTTTTACCGGAGCCTTCTGCTCTGTCTTGGACTGTATCTGCTATATCGGAGCCTTCCGGCGCTCAAGGGACTTTCCCCGAGGGAGCGGAAAAAGACCTTCGGGCTTCTGGCAGGAGTTCTTCTGGTCCTGTTGATCGCGGACGGCATTTACATTTACCGCAGCATAAGAAGCTGGGGAGACCCGCTGCTGGCTTCGGAAAATGCGGGCGTGTTTACCCTGTATGTGCTGCTTCTGCTGATCCCGGTTTTTTCCGGGGAAATAAAAAAGAGGCTGCAGTCTTTTCGGGAAGCGCGGAAGGCAGGAAACCGTATGGGAGGCAGCCGGAAGCTCCTGCTTTTGCTGAGCGTCTGCTATGCGGGGATGTCTTTGATCTTTGCAAACGGAAGGCTCTGGCCCCTGGTCATGTTTCTGGCCTTCGGCGCGGTCGCGGGTGTCTGCATGTTTTACCGCGTACCGATGCGGGAATACCTGAGGGAGCTGGGAAACGGCGTGCTTTTAAGCTATGGCTTTGTGGTGGTGTATGCGCTTCTCCACAGACCCTGGCACGCCTTCATTCTATATCGTTACGGGCTGGTGTTTCACACGGTGACGATGACCTCGGTCTATCTGCTGCTGGTCATCACCGTTTCCGTGGTGAGGCTTCATGAATGCTGGGACGGATCATTAAAGGGGCTTCTCCGCTGCCCGCTGGAAGCGCTCTGCCTGGGCAGCAGCCTGGCCTTCCTTTTGATGACCTATTCCAGAAACGGCATCCTCTCCTGCATGATCGTGCTGCTGCTGATCCTTTTCGCCGCAGGGCCCGCCATGAGACGCGCTAAGCCGCGGCAGGCGGAGGAAAACGCTGCGGAAGAAACGGCTTTCGCCGCAGAACCTGCTGCAAGACATGTTAAGCCGCGGCAGGATCGTGTCCGGATCCGTCCTCTCCGCCGGTGTCTCAGGATGCTCTTTGTCTGGTGCCTTCTGGGCGTGCTGGCTTTTCCCGTCTGCTTCAGCGCCGCAAGGATCCTGCCGGCGGTGGCAGGCAGGCCGGAAATGTTCTGGATCGAGCCCTTTACCCACGCCGTTTACCGGGGAACCCCCACGGATTCGGGCAAATATATGACCATACAGCGCTTCCTCCAGGTCATGGGGATCAAATCCCGCGGGCTTCCCGAGTATGCCTGGGAAAAGGGTGAAGAATCGAATCGACATTCGATTCTTCATCCGCCGCATATTGTGCATCCTCTTCCTGCGGCAGAGATCGCAAGCGCCCCGGATCGCAATGATCCAGTCGGCATACCAGCATTCGCAGATATGCCTCAGGCTGCCGCTTCACGGCATTCAGGGAAGTATGTAAAATCGAATCGATATTCGATTTTTCATACCCGCATTTGTGCCGCAAGCGGCCCAAATCGCACCGATCCTATCAGAGAAATTGCATTCGCAATTTCTCTTCAGG
>CAMOOZ010000069.1 GCA_946621895.1 uncultured Lachnospiraceae bacterium
GGTGATGTTCGATGATCTGGGGGTGGATCTGCCCTGGATCACCAAAATGGTCGTCGCGGCCAGCAATTTCTTTATCAGCTACTGGTATATCATCGCCGCCATCGTGGTGGGCGTGGTGATCGCCTTAAGATCCTATGGCAAAACGGATTCCGGCAGACATTTCTTCGGCGCGCTTTCCTTAAGGATCCCGATCTTCGGGGATCTGAACTTAAAAAACGCCTGTGCGCGGTTTGCCAGGACCATGAGCACGATGCTTGCCGCGGGCATCGCCCTGGATGAGGCGGTGGACATCACGGCAGGCACCATGGGCAATGCGATCATGGAGGATCTGCTGAGGCAGTGCAAGGCGGAGATCCTGCAGGGTGTTCCCTTATCCCATCCGCTGGAGAAATCAGGACGCTTTCCGCCGATGGTCTATCAGATGACCAGGATCGGTGAAGAGACCGGTGATATGGAAGGACTGCTCACGAAGCTTGCGGAATACTACGAGGAAGAGGTGGAGATCGCCACGGAATCCCTGATGGCGGCGATGGAACCGCTGATCATCATCGTCCTGGCCGGCGTTGTGGGTTTCCTTGTCATGGCGGTCATGAGCCCGATGATGGCGATGTACGAAGGACTGGACAACCTGTAACATAATTCAGGACAGCGAACCTGCGGACAGCGTGGTGAAGGAATGCCTGCATTTCTTCACCGCAGTGGACGCAGGTTCATTGGATGAATTCAATCATCCGAAGGAACCGGATATTTTTCCGGTTTCTTCGGCTGGGTGTCCTGAATGGAAGCAGACACTGGACAGCGAACCGTAGAGGAATGCCTGCGTTCCCTTGTAGCAATGGACGCAGGTCTGCTGGATGAATCCGGACAGCGGGAATAATCCTTCGGATTTTCCGGCCGGGTTTCCTGCGCCGGCGTGATCCTGCGCTCGAATGTGCAGTTGGAGGATAGCATGAAAAAAAGATTAAATGGAATCTGTCTGGCGGCGGTGAGTCTTCTCTGCACGCTTTCCCTTGCGGCCTGCGGAGGGGCCCGGGGGGAAAACGGAGCGCCAAAGGAAAATCAGGCCCCGGCACAGGAGACAGCGCCGGAGAGCGAAGAAAGCGGCACCCCCGCGCAGGAGACGCAAAGTCCGTCCGCTGAGGCGCAGACGCAGGAAAAGCCCGATGACGGCTATGTACATGTTTCCAATGTGGAGGAATTCTTAAAGGCGATAAAGCCGGGCGCGAAGCTCAGGCTGGAGCCCGGGGTGTACAACCTGTATCAGTATTTCGGCGAATCGGAAGAGGGTGTTTACGAGAACGGGGAATACTATCAGGCGACGCCGCTTTATACGCAGGGCGCTGACCTGGAGATCACCGGCGTGCAGGATCTGGTGATCTCGGGCAGTGAGGAGGGTGAGGTGGAGCTCGTCACCGAAGCCTATGATGCGGATGTGCTACGATTTGATCTTTGCAGCAATATCACGCTGGAAAATCTGAAGCTGGGGCATCTGGTGGAGCCCGGGGAGTGCTCGGGAAATGTGCTGGAGTTTTACCGATCCCATGGGATCACACTGAAAAATCTCGATCTTTACGGAAGCGGGGCGGAAGGGATTTCCATGGATCGCGTGGATGGGCTGAAGGCTGAGGATTGCGTGATCCGGGAATGCACCTGGCGGTTTTTAAGCGCCTGGAGCTGCAATGATCTGCAGTTTTTGAACTGTGCCTTTAAGGACACCTTAGGAGAGCTGGCCATGATCGATCCTTATCTCAGCATGATCAGCTTTGAAAACTGCAGCTTCACGGGAAACAGCGGCACCTCGCTCTGGCCGCACAATGAGCAGCCGGATGTGAGCGGAGCGCTTTTAAGCTTTTCCGGCTGCAGCTTTGGAAAATGGGAGACAGAGAGCTTTAAGACGCTTTATCCCGATTCGCCCTGGGTATCCTTTGATGAGACATGCAGCTTTACCGGGGAGGCGCCTGAAGGCCCTGCAAAAGTAAACAGCGTGAGGGAGCTGCTTGAGGCGATCAGACCCGGCGCAAGGATCCTTCTGGAAACGGGAAAATACAATCTGAGCGAATATATGGATAAGCTTTCGGAAAAGGAAAGGGAGAGCTTTAATGCCGCTCATCCGTATGTGCAGATCATGGATGCCTATGACGGGATGCAGGCGGAGATCACGGACTGTGTGGGCCTGACCATAGAGGGAGGCTCGGGCTTTGCCCCCGATACGGAGCTTTTGCTGGAGTCCCGGTACGGCTCGGTGCTGACATTGAAGAATTCCTCCGGCATCTGCTTAAAGAATATGACGATGGGACATACGCAGGGAGGCGAATGCTCCGGCAATGTGATCGACATTGCCCAGACAACAGGGGTTGTCCTCCAGAACATGGATCTCTACGGCTGCGGCGTGGACGGATTGTTTATCTATGACCAGAGCGGAGCCGTCACCTGCTATAATACGATCATCCGGGATTGCCAGGACGGCCCCATCAGTGTGTATGACCTTTCCTATCCCTGCCAGCTTTACGGCTGCACGCTGACCGGCAGTGAGCGCGGGGGATATTTCCCTGCGGAAACCGAGAATCCGGTCTATTTCTACCGCTGCAGCTTCGGCGAGGCGGAAAGCAATACGATCAATTTCGCGGAAGGCGTATACACGGAGGACTGCGAATGGAGCGCGATCACGCAGAATCAGGAATATCCGGATATCGAGGAAGAATACGACGAGCCCGAGGGTCCCTTTGATGTGGAAACTCAGTAAGGATATTGTTTCGGATTGTTTCATGGATCAGGAATGTATGTTATACTCAATAAAATTCATCTATTTGGTCAGTTGAGATTATACTGCTGCGGATGCTGTAATCAGACAGTGATTTTGGAGGAAAGCCAATGGGAATGACAATGTCACAGAAGATCCTGGCCGCCCATGCGGGTCTGGAAAAGGTGGAGGCCGGCCAGTTGATCGAGGCAAAGCTGGATCTTGTGCTGGGAAACGATATCACCTCGCCGCCGGCGATCAGAGAGATGGAAAAGCTGAACGCGGCGGAGGTCTTTGATAAGGATAAGATCGCGCTGGTGCCGGATCATTTTGTGCCGAACAAGGATATCAAATCTGCGGAAAACTGCAAGCTGTTAAGAGAGTTTGCGAAAAAGCATGAGATCAGCAATTATTTTGAGGTGGGGGAGATGGGCATCGAGCATGCGCTGCTCCCGGAAAGCGGCCTGACCGTGCCAGGAGACCTGATCATCGGCGCGGATTCCCATACCTGCACCTACGGCGCGCTTGGCGCCTTTTCTACCGGCGTCGGAAGCACGGACATGGCTGCCGGCATGGCCACGGGCAAGGCCTGGTTCAAGGTGCCCTCCGCGATCAGGTTTACCTTAAAGGGAAAGCCCTCGAAATGGGTTTCCGGCAAGGATGTGATCCTGCACATCATCGGGATGATCGGCGTGGACGGCGCCCTTTACCAGTCCATGGAATTTGCCGGGGACGGCGTTGCGGCGCTGAATATGGACGACCGCTTTACCATCGCGAATATGGCGATCGAGGCCGGCGGCAAAAACGGGATCTTCCCGGCGGATGAAACGGCCCTGCAATATGTGAGGGAGCACAGCAAAAGGACGGGCGTGGTTTACGAAGCGGATCCGGATGCGCACTATGAGGTGGAATATGAGATCGATCTTTCCGCCCTTGTGCCCACGGTAAGCTTTCCGCACCTGCCGGAAAACACGAAGCCGGCGGCGGAGGCGGGCGATATCCGGATCGACCAGGTGGTGATCGGTTCCTGCACAAACGGCAGGATCTCCGATCTTCGGGTGGCTGCGAAGCTTTTAAAGGGTAAGCATATTGCAAAGGGCGTCCGGCTGATCGTGATCCCGGCCACGCAGAAGGTCTATCTGGAGGCCTTAAGGGAGGGCCTGATCGAGACCTTCATCAAGGCCGGCGGGATCGTCTCCACACCCACCTGCGGACCCTGCCTCGGCGGCTATATGGGGATCCTGGCGGCGGGAGAGCGGTGCATCTCCACAACAAATCGGAACTTCATCGGGCGTATGGGCCATACGGAATCCGAGGTCTATCTGGCAAGCCCCGCAACGGCGGCAGCCAGCGCCATCGAGGGCAGGATCACGGATCCGGGTGAAGCAGCGGGCAACTTCGCTTCGGAATGAGAGGATAAGCAGGAGAAATCAAATTGATATTTGATTTCTCCTGCTGCAAATCGGTGCCGAAGCGTCACCGATTTAAATCGCATCGACGAATCTGAAATTCGTCTCGCGATTCCTTCGCTTCGCTTCGGAATGAGAGGATAAGCATGAATGCAGCAAAAGGAAGAGTATTTCGCTTCGGCGATAATGTGGACACGGATGTGATCATCCCCGCCAGATATCTGGCCACCTCGGATCCGGCAGAGCTTTCGATGCACTGCATGGAGGATATCGATGCTTCGTTTCGGGGGAAGGTCAGCGAGGGGGATCTGATCGTGGCAGGAAAGAATTTCGGCTGCGGCTCCTCCAGGGAGCACGCGCCGGTGGCGATCAAGGCCAGCGGCGTTTCCTGCGTGATCGCGGAGACCTTTGCCCGGATCTTTTACCGCAACGCGATCAATATCGGCCTGCCGATCATCGAATGTCCGGAAGCATCGAAAGAGATCAAAGAGGGAGATGAGGTCAGCGTGGATTTTGATTCCGGCGTGATCACGGATCTGACCACAAAGAAAAGCTGGCAGGGACAGGCCTTTCCGGAATTCATGCAGGGGATCATCGATGCAGGAGGCCTCCTGAGCTATATCAATCAGAATTGAGCGGGATGCCGGCCGGAACTGTTTCAGACCGCTTAACCATCTGCCGCATGAACGGCAGCCGAAGGAGGATTCGCGGCTGCGGGTTCTCCTTCAGAAGCTGTTCTGACAGCGGATCAGCCAGCCGGACGGGATCGGGCGCCGAATGAGGACAAGGATCGCTTTTTCCGGCCTTTTGCTTGCGTTGGCCCTCGTGCTTTCCTATGTGGAGAGCCTGATCCCCTTTTCCTTCGGCATTCCGGGGATCAAGCTGGGACTTCCAAACCTGGTGGTGGTGCTGATCCTCTTTCTGCAGAGACCTTTTTCCGGAAAAAGGCTGAAGGATCAGCATCCGGAGAAGCCTTCCTGCGATGCCGGATCCGGTCCGGCGGGGGAGCCTTATCGGGAAGGCTTCCTGCCCGGGACCGCGCTTTTTTTGAACAGCCTGAGGATCCTGATCGCGGGTTTTCTTTTCGGCAGTCTTTTTTCCATTCTTTACGGCCTTGCAGGCGGGCTCTTAAGCTATGCGGCAATGCGCATCCTGAAGACCTTCGGGGCAGGCACTGCTTTTGTCAGCATCGCCGGAGGGCTTTTCCATAATCTGGGGCAGCTTTTGGTGGCGATGCTCATCGTTCAGAATCTCCGGCTTATCTGGTATTTTCCGGTGCTTGCCGTTTCCGGGATCATCACCGGGGCGCTGATCGGCATCGCTGCGGAAAGGCTCCTTCCCTATCTGCGCAGAGTTATATAGCGTTATTCATCATATAACTCCAGAAAGCTGTGCTTCCGGCCATTCTCCTTCCAGGCGATGATCGTGCTCAGATTGACATTTTCCACACTTTTGAAGATATTTCCCTCCACATAGGGATTTGTTTTCTTCAGTTCCCGGATCAGCTGCTTCACCTCAAGGCGTTTGGATTCCCCGTAAGCATCGGGATCAGCTGTTTTTTCCGTGAAACGGCAGGCGCATCTTAAAAAACGCATGTCATTTTCCTTCCAAAAACGGATGATATCCTCTTCTCTGAGCAGATACATCGGACGGATCAGCTCCATTCCGGGAAAATTCGTGCTGTGCAGCTTCGGCATCATCGTCTGGATCTGGGCACCGTAGAGCATGCCCATCAGGATCGTTTCGATCACATCGTCATAATGATGGCCCAGCGCGATCTTGTTGCAGCCAAGCTCCCTTGCTTTATTGTAAAGATAGCCGCGCCGCATCCTGGCGCAAAGATAACAGGGATTTTTTTCAATCTGATCCACA
>CAMOOZ010000070.1 GCA_946621895.1 uncultured Lachnospiraceae bacterium
CCACCACCTTGAATGTGCCCCGCAGGGAGTTCACGATCAGCGTGGTCAGTGCTTCGCCCTCCACATCCTCGGCGATGATCAAAAGCTTTGCGCCCTGCTGCACGACCTGCTCCAGAAGCGGCAGGATCTCCTGAATATTGGAAAGCTTCTTGTCCGTGATCAGGATGTAGGGATCCTCCAGGACAGCCTCCATCTTTTCCATATCCGTGGCCATATACGCGGAGATATAACCTCTGTCAAACTGCATCCCTTCCACGAGATCCAGCTCGGTCTGCATGGTCTTACTCTCTTCCACGGTGATCACGCCGTCGTGGGTCACCTTCTCGATCGCATCCGCCACCAGCTCGCCCACTGCTTCATCGCTGGCGGAGATTGCGGCGACCTTTGCGATCTGGTCCTTGCCCTTGACCTTCGCGCTCATCTTCGTGATCGCCTTCACGGCCTCCTCGGTGGCCTTCTTCATGCCCTTCCTTAAGATCATCGGGTTGGCGCCCGCTGCCAGATTCTTCATCCCGGCCGCGATCATCGCCTGGGCCAGCACCGTGGCGGTGGTGGTGCCATCGCCGGCCACATCATTCGTCTTCGTGGCCACTTCCTTGACCAGCTGCGCGCCCATGTTCTCAAAGCCGTCCGCCAGCTCGATCTCCTTGGCGATGGTCACGCCGTCGTTCGTGATCGTGGGCGCACCATAGGACTTATCCAGCACCACATTCCTGCCCTTGGGCCCTAAGGTGACTCTTACGGTATTTGCAAGCTGGTCCACGCCGCTCTGCAGTGCCTGGCGTGCTTCCGCGCCGAATTTGATCTCTTTTGCCATTTTTCTTTCCTCCTTATCCCGTCTTTCTCAATCATCCCGAAGGTATTATTCAGGGATGCGCTGATCAAAGCGCTTCCCCCACCGGATCCGGGGCCGCAAAGCGACTTATTTCCGTTCCGGATCCGTGCGATCCGCCGGAGGCTCAAAGGAAACGCTGATTAATTCAAAATTTCCTCAGAACTCCGGATATTCTCATTTGGATCACTGCACCACTGCAAGGATATCATTCTGCTTTACGATGATATATTCCTCGTCATCCAGCTTCACATCCGTGCCGGCATATTTGGAATAGATGACCTGATCGCCGACCTTGACCTCCATCTTGATCTCCTTGCCATCCACAACGCCGCCGGGGCCTACGGCCACCACTTCAGCCTGCTGAGGCTTTTCCTTCCCGGATTCCGGCAAAATGATGCCGCCCTTTGTCTTCTCCTCTGCTTCCAACTGCTTTAACACAACTCTGTCTGCTAAAGGTACTAATTTCATTATAATGCCTCCTTCTGTTTATTATTATCTCTCTTCAAATTGTTAGCACTCACTTAATCTGAGTGCTAATCATGCTTGTATGATAATCCCCACAGGGGATCCGTGCAAAGAGGAAAAATCCCGTATAAATTCATATTATTCAGTTTTTCTTCCGATTTCTTCTGTTTTCTCCGATTTTCTCTGTTTTCGCCTGCCGTGCGCACAGCGTTTCCGGCGCGCGGCGCAGGAGCCGCCCGTGAACTCCGGATCCTCCGCCTTCGTGATCATGTAAACAGTGTCCGGTATCCGGTAGTTTCCGGCGTGCGGCGCCGGATAGCCCGTGAACCCTCAGGGCTGCGCTGCCGCCTCCTGATACAGCTCCTCCAGCAGCTTCCGGTCCACGGAATGCGCCTCATTGTAGATCACCCTTCCCTCCCGGTTTACCACGATCGTCTGCGGCAGCGCAGAGGAGGCGCCGAAAAGCCGGAAGAGCCCGCCGTCCCGATCCAGGGCAAAGGGAATATCCCAGCCCTTATCCCCGAGGTACTCCCCCGGATCCTCAGTGGTCAGCGAGGCGTGGATGGCCAGCACGGCAATATCGCCTTCATGCGCATGAGAAAGCGCCGCGAATTCCGGCAGCTCCCTGACGCAGGGCGCGCACCAGGTGGCCCAGAGATTGATGAAGAGAGGCTTTCCCTTATATTCCTCCGATAAGAACACCGTGCCGTCCAGACACTCCGCGGAAAAAGCGGGGAGGCTGGAGCCGGGAAGGAGGTTTTCCCGCACGGTGGGCTGTCCGTTTTCCGCAGGCTTTTCCGGGAGGTTTGCCGCGCAGAGGACAAAAACGGCCGCAAGCAGCGAAAGCGCCAGATAAAGTCTGGGCAAGGGTCCGTGTTTCCGGATATTGCCGTTAGCCGCGGGTTTTTCTCCCCGCAGATCGCCGCAGGCCGGCGATTCAGTTTTTTGCGGGCTGACGCCGGCTGCAGGCTCTGTTTTTCCCGAAAAAACCCGCAGTGAGAGCCTCCCCGCCTTCAGGGTGATGGCGTTTTCCGGACATACGCCGACACATTCCCCGCAGCAGACGCATTCCCTGTCTCCCGGCCGTCGGATATCCGTTTTACAGGCCTTCACGCATCTGCCGCAGCCCGTGCAGCGGGAGGCTTCCACCTTTATCCCTGTCAGGGAAAGCCGGTTAAAAAGCCCGTATATCGCGCCCAGCGGG
>CAMOOZ010000071.1 GCA_946621895.1 uncultured Lachnospiraceae bacterium
AAGCCTCCTCTCAATCCGCTCTGCGTCCTCCGCGCGGATCACCTTTTCTGCAAACACCCGGATACCTGTCAGTGCAAAGGACAGTTCTGACTGGTCCGTGATCTGCTCCGCCAGATCGATCGCCTCTCTTACTGCATGCTGCTTTCGTACATCATCCCCGAAGCTTAGCGGGAAGATGATCAGTTGCATAAGATCCTGATCATCCAGCGGGATATGCTGCTCCAGTTTTATTTTGATCCTGTCCCGGATCTCATCTCCTTCCAGATCGGACAGAAACGCCTCCGTCAGCGTCAGGGTGGTTCCGCCCAGATCCAGGTGCGGCATCGTGCTTCCCCGCTTTACATCTCCCGTATAGATGATGATCACGCGCAGCTTTCTGAATCTTTTCTCCTCGGCATAAATCCGCTTCAAAAGCCTTGCGATATAGCCATAGTATTTTACCTTGTTCTGCTCTGTGTATTTGCTTTCATAATCCAGGATGCCCACCGAGTCATCCTCAAAATAAAACAGATTGTCCAGCTTCAGTTCATTTGCTGCGATCGCCGGAAGATTTGTAGGCCGCACATCCTTCACCAGCGGGAGCTGCGTCAGTCCATACGCTTTCAGGGTTTCCCCCTTAAACCGATCTGCCAGCACCTTTGCCGTGATGTCTTTATTCTGATACGCGACATGACTGATATTTTGTTCCGAATGTTTTTTCCTTCGTTTTTCCATGTTCACTCCTATGTATCCAAACGAATTTGTATCTATTCGACCGCACAGTCCGGAAATCGCATGTATTTTGTGATTCCCGGACCTGGGTTCAGAATAAATACACGAATTTTATAGTAAGCGTCTTGTTCGCTTTCTACAAAATGTGCCTCAGGCACGACGGATTGGTCAGGAAAAAAACTCTCGGAAAAATCCTTTCGGATACGCTCAGATCAGCTGCAAAGAGTTGGTGAATCGAAGAAATGCACCGAACCGATTTCAGTATACTATGAAAATGTGCTGCTGTAAATCCCTTGTAAAGCAGTATCAGGGCAGGACGGCATGGGAATGCCCCATCAGCCCCCTCCCCTGATCAGATCCCCGGCCTCGATGCCCTCCGGGGCTTTTCCTGCGCCCCGCACCTCGATCAGGGTGAGTCTGCCAGGATGGGGGCAGCTTTCGATCCGCGTCCCGTTTTCGTCATACATGCTTTCAACGATGCAGGGCACCGCGCCGCCGGGAGTCAGGATTTCTATTTTATCTCCCGCAAAGAATCTGTTTTTCTGGCGGAAGGAGAGCCGGAGTGTTTCCCCCTGAGAGACAGCGCTTTCGATCACGCCAAGAAATACCGCTCCGCCCTTTCCCGGCGAGGTCTCATAAATCTGGCCCTCCTCGCCCGGAGCGCCGAAATAAAATCCCGTGCAATAGGGTCTTGCACTCGTTTTTTTCACCTCGGCAAGATACCCGGGGATTTTCGCGCGATAAAGCTCCGGATCAGCGGCATAATCGTCCAGCGCGTTCCGGTAGGCCAGGGCCACTGTTCCCACATACAGCTCGTTTTTCATCCGGCCTTCGACCTTGAGGCTTGAGATCCCGGCGTCGATCAGCTCGGGAATGTGACCGATCATGCAGAGATCCCTCGAATGAAAAAGGAAGGTTCCCCGGTCATTCTCCAGCACAGGGAAAAGCTCTCCGGGCCGGGTTTCCTCTTCCAGAAGAAGGTGCTTTTCCACGCCTTCCGCCTTAACGGAATATTTCCATCTGCAGGGATGGGTGCATTCCCCAAGATTCGCCGGGCGATGATTGAGATACGCGCTGATCAGGCAGCGTCCGGAATAGGAGATGCACATGGCGCCGTGGACGAAGGTCTCGATCTCCGGACCGTCCGGCAGCGCCTCCCGGATGCCCTTAAGCTCCGCGAGAGAAAGCTCCCTTGCCGCCACGACTCTGGAGGCGCCCAGGCTTTTCCAGAAGGCAAAGCTTTTCCGGTTTGTGTTGTTCGCCTGGGTGGAAATATGAAGGGGGATATCCGGACAATGCTCTTTCGCGAGAAGAAACATTCCCGGGTCGGAGATCAGCAGCCCGTCCGGAGAAAGCTCCGCCAGGCGGTCGAAATATGCTTCCGCTTCCTCAAGGTCCCTGTCATGGGGAATGATGTTTGCGGTAACATAGACTTTCGCGCCGTCGGGGTGGGTGGGGCTTTTATGGGCATGCGCCAGACGGATCCCCTCCGCCATCTCCTTGTATGTGAAGTTTTTCGCCTTAGCCCTGAGGGAAAAGGCCTCGCCGCCCAGATAGACCGCGTCCGCGCCGAAGCGCAGGGCCGTCTTCAGGACGGGAAGGGAGCCCGCAGGCAGTAAGAGTTCGGGTATTGTTTTCATATATACAGGATAGCACATTTCGGCGAAATTTGATCTATTTTTCGGGGGCGGCCAAGGCGCGAAGTGTCTTTGGCCGCCTGCATTCACAAAACGCGAAGTGTTTTGTGAATGGGGGGCTGAACAGATATGTTTCAAATTTGGTCGGGGAGAGGAAAGCCCGCTTTCAATGCAGTGGATTGTCCGCGGAAATCGTGTTATACTCGCTAACGATCCTAAATGAATTAAAAAAATCGTTTGGATATCGTCAGCGGTATAACTTTTTGCACACGGCCGCGCAAAGGAGGCTTCGCGGCGTTCATGGAAGTCTGCCATTTTCACAGCGTGAGTCCGGCGCGGCTCATTAACAAAATGAAATCTCGTAAATGAATATCGTAAACGCTTTTGGAAAAGCTGCCTGCCGTAAGAGGAAGGGGGATTCAGATGGCTGCGAAGGCGGAAAAAACATATACCCTCAGCATACAGCTGGCCGCGATCGTGGAGAGGCTGCGGACGGTGGACAATGCCGGGATCGGGATGAAATATGCCGGCGAGTCCCCGGGCTATAACGGGAGCTATATCGTCAATCTGCGGCATGGGATGAGCCTCTCCTCCTGGGGGGAAGAGATCACGGTGACGATCGTTCCCGTGGACGCGGTAAACTGCAATGTGACCGTTCATTCAAAATGCACAATGCCCACCCAGCTGATCGACTGGGGAAAGAACGGGAAGATCGTGGATCAGGTGTTTCAGTTTATCATGGGATATTAAGGA
>CAMOOZ010000072.1 GCA_946621895.1 uncultured Lachnospiraceae bacterium
GCTGCCGCTTTGCGGCATTGAGAGGAAGTATGTAAAATCGAATCGATATTCGATTTTACATACCCGCATTTGTGCCGCAAGCGGCCCAAATCGCACTGATCCTATCAGAGAAATTGCATTCGCAATTTCTCTTCAGGCTACCGCTTCGCGGCATGAGAGGAAGTATCATGGTTGAATCAAACAGTGGGGTATTTGCGCAGGTGGAAGAGGCGGTCGCTGCTTCCAGAACGGCATTTCAGACATTTCTTTCTCTGACGCTGAGACAGCGCGGAGATCTTCTGACCGATCTCAGACTGAAACTGATCAAGCACACGGATGAGCTCGCGCTGATGGAAGAGCAGGAGACCGGCATGGGCATCGCGAAGGATAAGGCGCTGCAGATAAAGCGCGCGATCCTTGGTACCCCGGGGACGGATTATTCAAAGCGGACAACGGAGTGCGATGAGGAAGGGCTGATCCTGGATGAAAGTTTTCCCTATGGGGTGAGCGTGGCGCTGCATCCGTTAAATCATCCGACTGCCTCGATCATCAATTGCAGTATCATGCTGCTGGCTGCCGGCAATACGGTGGTTCATCTTCTCCCCAAACGGGCGGAAAAAGTAGCACGGTATACAGTGCGGCTGATCAATTCGTATCTTTATGAAAGCTGCGGGATCCCGAATCTTTCCATCTGTATGCGGGACAACCGTTATGAATATAATAAGGCGTTTATGGAGCATCCGGATGCCGGACTGATCGTGGTGACGGGCGGCGATGATGTGGTTCGCTGTGCCCTCTCCTTAAAGAAAAGGGTGATCGCCGCGGGGGCCGTCAATCCGCTTGTCATTGTGGACAGTGATTTTGACCCGATGGAAGCGGCGAAAATGATCATGGAGGATATCACCTTTGATCATAATCTTCTGTGCACCTCGGAAAAATGCGCTGTGGTGCTGACAGAGGCGCTCCCGGATTTCGCCGTGGCGCTAATGGCGGAGGGTGCGTTCTTTCTCAATGCCGCGCAGGCCGATGCGCTGCTTGCCGCCGTTTTTGATGAAGACCTTGTGATCCGAAAGGAGTTTGTCGGAAAAAGCGCGCCGTTCCTGCTGAAGGCGGCCGGGATCGAAGCAAATGCGGACTGCAGGGCGATCGTTTTCGAGACAGAGGTGGTATCTCCCTTTGTGGTGCAGGAATTTGCGGCGCCGGTGCTTCCCCTTGTGCGCGCGGACAGCTTCAGGGAAGCCATAGATCTTGCGGCCTTTATTGAAGGCGGACGCTTCCATACCGCCGCGGTATTCTCCAGAGATATACAGCACCTTTCCGAAGCCTCCAGGGCGCTTCGCACCTCCCTTTTCCTGAAAAACAGCCCGACGCTTTACGGCGCGGGGATAAAGGGCAATGCTGCCGTGACCTTTACCATTGCGAATGTGACGGGGGAGGGTCCGGTGGTGCCGGCACATCTGGTCAGACACAGGAAATGCGTGCTGTTAAACTGTTTTGAAGGGAAATAGAGAGCTGCAAAAAGTTGAAGACGGTCATGATCGCGGATGAAGATGAGATCTTCAGCCGCGCGTTGAAAAAACTCATCGAAGAGAAAGACTTCAGGGTTGTTGCCTGCGTGAAAAACGGTGAAGATATGCTCAGAAGGGGAGAGGAGCTTTCCCCGGATATTATCTTCACGGAAATCCGTTTGCCGGACGGAAACGGTCTTGATTATGCCGCGCAGATCAAGGAGCAGCATCCGGGAACGGATTTTGTCGTGCTCAGTGTATACCAGGAACTTGGCTTTATTAAAAAGGCCTTTTCCTTAAGGGCAAAATCCTATCTGGATAAACCGGTTTCCAGAAAAGCGATCGCGGAGGTACTGGACTGCTTCGTCCATGATCCCCTGGAGTGCGGTGAGATCATCCAGGCGATCCAGGAGGTGGTGGAGTCTAATGACTATTCAAGGGTTTATCATGAGCTGAAGGGGCTTTCCGAGAGCATTCTGGAGCTGTCCGATCATGTGAACACCAGAACGGCAGAAATCCTGAAAATCATTAAGTTCAGGCTGTTTTCCCGGTATATCGAAAATCCGTTTAAGGAAAGCTCATTTATGGAGAAGTTTCCGATCAACACGAATTTTCTGGATAATGAGATTGTTCTGGAGATGTGGCTTGGGACGGTGGTGGACTATCTCTGCAAACACAGGTTTATGGAGCGTTACAAATCCATTGAGCCTGTTCTCCGCTATATCGATGAGCACATCAGGGATTCCATCAGCTTAAATGAGGTGGTGGAAAACTGCCATATCAGCCATCAGTATATCTTAAGGCTTTTCCGGCATCAGATGAGCATGAGCGCGCTGGAATATATCCAGAACCGTAAGATCATGCTGGCAAAATGGTACCTCTATTTTGAACAGTCCTCCACGCTTACCATCGCGATGAAGCTGGGCTATGAGGATGGGGGCTATTTTGCCAAGGTATTCAAAAAGCTGGAGGGGATCACCCCCCATCAGTATAAGGTTAGACTGAGGGAGCTTTATGGTCGTTAAAGAAGTGCTTGGGGCGCTGGACCGGCTCTACAGGGAAGATCGCGCCGCGGTGGAGGAATATCTGCTGCGCAGC
>CAMOOZ010000073.1 GCA_946621895.1 uncultured Lachnospiraceae bacterium
CTGATCGTGGCGGTCATTCTGATCCTGGGCACGATCTGGACAGGCAGCAGCGCAAGCCATGACACGGAGCGGGCCGTGCGCAATGTAAGCCTTCTTTATCTGGATGAGCTGGCCGGCAGGCGGGAGCAGGTGGTATCCTCCGCGTTGAACGGTTATATCAAGGATATGGATATCGCCATCGGCCTGCTGGAGAAGGACGACTTAAGCAGTGTGGAAAAGCTCCAGGCTTATCAGGCAAGGATGCGGCAGCTGTATGATCTGGAAAAATTCGCCTTTGTGGATGAGGACGGGCTGATCTATACCTCCCGGGGCACCAGAAACGATATCGATCAGTATGCCTTTGATCCGAAAACGCTTTCCGAGCCGGAGATCTCGATAAAAAGGGGCCAGGGGAAGAGTAAAAAGATGGTCATTGCCATGCCTGTGGATTCCCTGCCGTTAGCCGGGAAGCATCTGATGGTCTGCTTCATGGAAATGGATATGGAAAAACTGGTGGAATCCGTTTCCCTGCAGTCCGGCTTAAACAGCACCACCTTCTGCAATCTGTACACCGCAGACGGTGAATCCCTGACGAGCACGGTGCTGGGCGGCCTTTCCAGCGAGAGCAACCTGCTGACCGCGCTGGAAAAGGCATCCTTTGAGGAAGGCTATGGAATCGCCGCGATGAAGGATGATTTTGCGAAGGGGGAGAGCGGCGTCGCATCCTTTACCTTCAGCAATATCCGGGAGACGATGTACTATGTGCCTGTGCATCAGACGAACTGGATGCTGACCTATCTGATCAGGGAAAGCGTGATCAGTGACCAGATCAGCGCCATCTCCAATGGAATCATTCAGCGAAGCGTGATCCTTTCCCTTGTGATCGCCGCGGCGCTTTCCGTGCTTTTCGGCATGATGATCCGCCAGTCCAGAAAGACCTCCAGTTTGAAATATGAAAAGGAGACCGCCGAGCTGATGCAGCAGGAGCTCGAGGAGCGGATCGCGCTGCAGGATGAGCTGCTGGAGCAGGAGAAGATCCGCACCCAGCAGGACAGCATGATCACGGCCCTGGCATCGGATTATACCAGCGTCTATTATGTGGATCTGGACACCGGGGACAGCATCTGCTACCGCAAGGGAAATAATATGGACTATGTGGATGAGGGAGAGCATTTCAATTTCCGCAAGGGCTTTGAGGAATATGCCGCCCTGCATGTCCACGAGGATTACCGGGATGATTTCTTAAGCTTTATCCGGCCGGAAAACATCAGAAAGGGCCTGGAGAAGGAGCCGCTCATCGCTTTCCGCTATCTGGCAAGGCGGGCGGAGGGAGATGTCTATGAAATGCTGCGGATGGCCGGGGTGCGCCATCCGGAGGACCGGGACGATCATATCGTCCATGCGGTGGGCGTGGGCTTCTCCGATATCGATGTGCAGATGCGGGATTCCCTGGAAAAGAACCAGGCGCTGATCGATGCATTAAAGTCCGCGGAAGAAGCCAGCAAGGCAAAGACCGCGTTCCTTTCCAGCATGAGCAACGAGACCCGCACGCCGATGAACGCGATCATCGGACTGGACCAGCTGGCGTTAAATGAAAAAGACCTTCCTGCCGGGACCAGGGATTATCTGGAAAAGATCGGCAGCTCCGCCCAGCATCTTTTAAGCCTGATCAATGACATTCTGGATATGTCCCGGATCGAATCCGGAAGGATGGTGATGCGCAATGAGGAATTTGCCTTCTCCAAGCTGATGGAGCAGATCAATATCATCGTCAGCGGACAGTGCAGGGATAAGGGCCTGTCCTACGAATGCCGGATCGACGGCAATTTAAACGATTATTATATCGGAGACGGCACAAAGCTCAGGCAGGTGCTGATCAATATCCTCGGCAACGCGGTCAAATTCACGCCGGAAGGCGGAAGGGTGGAGCTGAGTGTGGAAAAAACAGGCGCCTTTGACGGAAAAACGGCCTTCCGCTTCCGCATCAGCGATACCGGCATCGGGATGAGCAGGGAATATCTGCCGAAGATCTTTGAAGCCTTTTCGCAGGAGGATGCAACCTCCACGAATAAATTCGGCAGCACGGGCCTTGGCATGGCGATCACGAAAAACATCGTGGAAATGATGAACGGCCGGATTGACGTGGAGAGTGAAAAGGGCGTCGGGACCACCTTTATCGTAAGCCTTACGCTGATGGATTCCGACAAGGTGCTCACCAAAGGGCAGGATGAGGAGCTGAGCCCGAAGGAAATGAATGTACTCGTGATCGACGATGATCCGATTGCCTGCGAGCATGCGAAGCTTGTGCTGGGCAAGGTGGGGATCGCCTCCGAAACAGCGCTTTCCGGAAAAGAAGCCGTTGAAATGGTGCGGCTTCGTCATGCAAGGCAAAAGGCCTATAACCTGATCATCGTGGACTGGCAGATGCCCGATATGGACGGCGTGGAGACCACCAGGCAGATCCGCTCCATTATCGGCGAGGAGTCTGCGATCATTATTCTGACAGCCTATAACTGGGATGATGTGCTGGAGGAAGCCACCAGCGCCGGCGTGGACAGCTTTATTGCCAAA
>CAMOOZ010000074.1 GCA_946621895.1 uncultured Lachnospiraceae bacterium
TCCAGCGCCTCATCGATGGTAAGCGCGGAGCTGTCCAACAGCAGCGCGTCCTCCGCCCGCCTTAACGGCGCAATCTCCCTCTCCATGTCCTGCCTGTCCCGCCTGCGGATGTCCTCTTCGATCTGCTCGATCGACGGGGCTTCCCCCTTTTCCTCGAGCTCCCTTGCCCTTCTTAAAGCCCTGATATGGGGATCCGCATCCAGATAGACCTTCAGCTCAGCATCCGGCAGCACCACCGTGCCGATGTCCCGGCCGTCCATGACAACATTATGTAAACCAGCCAGCTCCCGCTGCAGCTCCAGCAGCTTATTCCGCACGGCGCCGACCTTGCTGATCCGGGAGGCCGCATTGCCCACCCCTTCCGTTCTGAGACGGTCCGTCACATCCTCGCCGGACAGCAGGATGCGCTGCGCCCCGTTTTCCAGACGGATCGTGATCTGCGCGTTGGCGCAGCTTTTTGCCACAGCAGCCTCATCCTCCGGATCTATCCCGTTTTCCGTCAGAAAAAGGGCCATGGCCCGAAACATTGCGCCGGTGTCGATATAAACGGCGCCCAGCCTGCCTGCCAGAAGCTTCGCCACGGTGCTCTTTCCCGCGCCGGCAGGCCCGTCGATCGCTATTGCGTATGGCATTTTTTCCTTCCTTTCGTTTTCCGACAAAACATGTACAGGTTACTTTCATCCGGTTCGGGCTGCGGCGCGGTTTTCTGACGCAAACTATCGGGAAAACAGGCAGGCGGTAGAGATTATCGTAAACTCATTTAGAAAATGCATTTATAGTAAGCGAACAAAGCAATTGCGGTTTGAGCTTGCTCAAACCCGCAAGTATTCTGCGAGCGACGATATCCAAAACGAATTTATTTAATTCGTTTTGGATACGATAACTCCTCCGGGGAGTGATCGCAAACTATTCTACACATCGTTTTTGCCGCGGCATGGAAATGTGTTGCTTGCAGCCCGCGGCCGGCGGGGGCCTAAAAAGCGATCCCCGCCCCTGCCGCGTGTCCGGTGCTCCAGGCGATCTGCAGATTGAAGCCCCCCGTCAACGCATCCAGGTCCAGCACCTCGCCGCAGAAGGAGAGGCCGGAAAAGCCCTTTGCCTGCATGGTCTTCGGATCGATGCAGCTTACATCCACGCCGCCTCTGGTGATCACGGCCTCATTATAGCCCCTTAAGCCGGTCACGGTGAACGGCACGGACTTGATCAGCGCACCAAAGGAAAGCCGCTCTGCTTTTGTCACTTCTCCGGCCCTTTTCTCCGGATCGATGCCGGAAAGGCTGATCATCACCGGAATGAGCGAATGGGGAAAAAGGCCTCCGAGCGCGTTCTTAAACGCCTTTCCCCGCTGCTCGGAGAAATCCCTGATCAGCCGTTTGTCCAGCAGCTCCGGCGTAAGGGCGGGCTTTAGATCGATCGCCGCCTGAAGCTCTCCGGAAAAACCGGCAAAGTGAGGGCTTGCGGAGAGCGCCAGGGGGCCGCTGATGCCGAAATGGGTAAAGAGCAGCTCACCCTGTTTGGCGAAAGCCTTTTTCCCCTCCCCCACCCGCAGGGCCACATTTTTCAGGGAAAGCCCCTGAAGGCTTTTCACCCACTCCTCCTTCACCGTAAAGGGGACCAGACTGGGATAGCATTTCGTGACCTTCAGGCCGAGAAGCCTGGCAAAGGCAAGTCCCGCGCCGTCAGAGCCGGTTGACGGGTAGGACAGCCCTCCCGTGGCCACGATCACATGCTCCGCCCGAAGCTCCGCGCCGTCCGCGCTCCTTACCCCCAGAATGCTTTTTTCCTCCGCAAGCAGGCCGCTGATCTCCGTATTGAGCATCAGCCTGACGCCGGCCTTCTCCATTGCCTTTTTCAGACAGGCCGTGATGTCCGAGGCTTTATCCGAGACGGGAAAGGCCCTTTTCCCCCGTTCCACCTTGACGGGACACCCCATCCGTTCCACAAAAGCCATCATATCCGACGGCGTGAAGGCGCGAAGCGCGGAATGCAGAAACCGGGGATTTCGCATGACGCTTTCCAGAAACTCCTCCGGCTCGCAGGCATTCGTAAAATTACATCTGCCCTTTCCGGTGATGTACAGCTTTTTCCCCGGCTTTTCGTTTTTTTCAAAAAGGGAAACCGTGTGGCCCCGGCCGGCAGCCGTCAGGGCGGCCATCATGCCCGAGGCGCCGGCTCCGATCACGATCACCCGGCTCACCGGTCTTCCTTTCCGGCAAAGGGGTTACCAAACATCTGCTCCTCATTCACAAAATCGATCTCATCGTTCATGTATACCTGGTAATCATTCCAGGTCTTCTCTAACAGCTCCAGATTCTGCCTGACCGTCTCGGGATTCTTCAGCGTCAGGGAAACGATCAGCGCATTGATCAGGCTTAACGGCGCCACAAGAGAATCCACAATGGAGACCATATCGGATCTGGCCAGCAGGTTCACCGTGGAATAAAGCGTCATCGGGGAAAGCGGGGAGTCCGTCATGGCGATCACCTTTGCCTGCCTGTCCCGGGCAAATTCCATGGCTTTTAAGACCCGCATGGAATACCGGGGAAAGCTGATCCCGATCACGCAGTCGCTGCTTCCCGCATGGATCATCTGTTCAAATAATTCCGAGGTGGAGGTGGTGGTCAGCAGATGGATGTCTCCTCTGATCAGCCCCAGATAAAAGGCCAGAAAGGAAGCAAGCGGCGCACAGGAGCGCAGCCCTGCAACATAGACATTCCGGGCGTTCAGGATCAGCTCCACGGCCATTTCAAAGCTGTCCTCATCCAGCCGCTCCATCGTGTCACGGAGCTTTTCGATATCCGAGGAAATGACCAGGTTCAGGATTTCGGAGCGGGAACGGCCTCTGTAGGCAGCGTCCATTTTCCTGACGGCGGAAAGCCTGTTCTTCACAAAGCGCTGGAGCGCGGAAAGAAACTCGGGATAACCGGAATAGCCCAGCTCCGAGGCAAAACGAACCACCGTAGATTCGCTGACCCCGGCCTTTTCTCCCAGCCTTGCGGCAGTCAGGAATACCGCTTCATCATAATGCGCGGAAAGATAGGTACAGATCGATCGCTGGCCTTTTGACATGGCAGGCCGATGCGCTTCCAGCCGTTTGAATATATCTTCATTCTCTTCGGAGGAAACACCCTCTTCGGAGAAGCCCTCCCCGGAGCCGGGGAGGGACTTTTTTATTTCTTCGGTCATGCCTTACTTCCGGAGAAAGCCTGAAAGGCTCCCTCCAGCATCGCTATCGTTTCCTTATCGTTCAGATCAAAATCACCCGTCGTGCTCATGCAGGCAGCGCCATGCACAAAAATCCAAAGCCGGGAAAAGAGCCCCCCCGGATCAGCTACGCCCATGGCTCTGGCCGCCTTCAGCTGCGTGGCCACCCTGCCCTCGGCGCCGTTTAAGATATCATACATACCGATGGTCGGGGTGCCCCCCGGAAGAAAGAGAAAGCGGAAGACATGGGGGGAGTTTTTCGCACAATGGATATAAGACATCGCAAGGCCCACAAACGGCAGCTTCGACGAAGTCTGCTCCTTCCCCGCCGCTTCCCCGAACTGGCCGGCCAGCAGGCGGAAAACCTCGGCTGTCAGCTCCTCCATTCCCTTAAAGATCCTGAAGATCGGCTGGGTGGAACAGTTTGCCCTGGTGGCCACCTTCCTGACCGTCAGGTTTTCCTCTCCCTCCTCCTTCAGCAGCGCGCATGCCGCATCCAGCAGCATTGCCCTGGTAATGCTCTCTTTTCGTGCCATAAAGCCGATACCCCCAAAAACCGGTCAGACTCAGACCGGATATGCCCCGTTTTCACTGTCGGCGCTTTTCACATCCACATGCTTCTGCTGGGCATCCCGGTACTTGAAATAATCCTCCGCCACCTGCGGGAAAAGCGCATAGGTCAGCACATCCTCATCCTGCTGCTTATATTTCTCGACCGCCTTTTCAAACTTCGGCAGGCTGGGCTCCAGCAGATCGGCGGGTCTGCAGGTGATCACGGGCGCATCCCCGATGATCTTTTTTCTCACCTCTTCATTCATCGGCTTCACCGTCTGCCCGTACTTGCCGCTGACCAGATCCTTTGTCTGTCCGGTGGCGGTCTTATAACGCTCTCCCATCAGCACATTCATCACGGCCTGGGTGCCCACGATCTGGGAGCTGGGGGTGACGAGCGGCGGCTCGCCGAAGTCCTTCCGGACTCTCGGGATCTCCTGAAGCACCTCATCGTACTTATCCTCGGCATTCTGCTCCTTTAACTGGCTGACCATATTGGAAAGCATGCCCCCGGGCACCTGATAGAGCAGGGTTTTGATATTTACGCCAAGCACCTTCGGATTCATCAGGCCGTTTGCCAGGCATTCCTCTCTGTACGGACGGAAATGATCCGCGATCTCCGCCAGCAGATTCTGGTCAAAGCCGGGATCAAAGGGAGTCCCCTCGAAGGTTTTCGCCATGACCTCAGTGGCCGGCTGGGAGGTCCCCAGGGCAAACGGAGAAATGGCGCAGTCAATAATATCCGCTCCGGCTTCCACGGACTTCATATAGGTCATGCTGGCCACACCGGAGGTATAGTGCGTATGCATCTCGATGGGCAGCTTCGTATTTGACTTCAGGGCCTTTACAAGGCTTTCCGCCGCATAGGGGATCAGGAGTCCTGCCATGTCCTTGATGCAGATGGAATCCGCGCCCATCTCCTCGATCCGTTTGGCCGTGGTACACCAGTACTCCTCCGTGTAGGCATCCCCCAGCGTATAGCTTAAGGCGATCTGCGCATGGCCGCCTTCCTTCTTCGTGGCCTTTACGGCGGTCTCCAGATTTCTCAGGTCGTTTAAGCAGTCAAAGATCCGGATGATGTCAATGCCGTTTGCGATGGATTTCTGCACGAAATATTCCACCACATCATCGGAATAGTGATTATAGCCCAGGATATTCTGTCCTCTGAAGAGCATCTGCAGCTTCGTTTTTTTGAATTTTTCCTTCAGCTTCCTGAGCCTTTCCCAGGGATCCTCATGCAGAAAGCGCA
>CAMOOZ010000075.1 GCA_946621895.1 uncultured Lachnospiraceae bacterium
CCCCCGCGGTATATTCCACGAGCTCGCTTCCTCTGTAAAGCTCAAAGCGGATATTCTCCGCCGGCAGAAACATCGCGCCATTATTCGTGATCATCCCGTTGGGAAGATTGGCGGTGAAGACGTCCCCGGTAAGCAAAGTGATCCGGTAATAGCCCGAGGCCGCATCGTACTCCGTGGTAAGTCCCGGCCCCCCGGCCACAAATCCGGCGATCTCCTCCCCGTCAGGCTCCCCCTGCTCCGCTTCGGGCTCTTCTGCTTCGCCTGTTTCTTCCGATCCCTCTCCGGCTTCCGTTTCTTCCTCTCCCGTTTCCTCCCCGGGCTCTCCCGCTGCATTCTCCGGCAGTATTCCGGCTCCTTCCTCAGAATCCCCCGCGGCGCCGCCGGGCAAAATCCCCTGCCCTTCTCCCTGGAGAAGGCCGGCAAAGGACGTCAGCTCAGAGGGCTCGCTGACCTCTTCTAAGGGAGAGCCGTCCAGCCCCGCGGTGTACTGGATGCGGAAGGTAAATCTGGCCTGTTCGATCGTCTGCTGCCAGGCAGGCAGAGCCTCGGAGCCCTCCTGCGGCACAAAAAAGGTGATCACATAGCTGCCTTCCCCTTTGATCTGTCCCTTATTGACAAAGGAGACCTCTTTTCCGTCCCTTGTCATGCTCACGCTCACGCCCTTCGGCACGTCAAAGATCGCGGGACGGTTCGTGATGGAGCCGTTGGCGATATTGGAATAGATCGCGTAAATGCCGCCCAGTCGCTCCTCATAGATCTTATAGTTTTCGTGATAGGATTCCGCAAGGGAACCCTGGCTGACCACCGGGCCGATGGGATCGGATTCCAGCGCCGAGATATCAGGGGAAGATGAGTTTTTGGACTGTTGGTCATAAACAGGATAATAGTTGATCGACCGGCGGCTCCCCGAAGCAGCGGAAACTCCTGATGAACCGCCCGAAAACACACTTCCTGATGAGGCAGAGCCTGATGAGGTAAATCCGTTCATCAGATTCTGTCCGGCATTGCTTAACGCCCCCATCGTCCCATAGAGGCCCTCTCCGATCATCGCGGCATCCGCCACGGAGGGGCTTTCAAAGAACAGAAGCGCCACTCCGGCAAGCGCCGCCATTATGACCCCTGACCACTTCCGCATTCTTTCCAATTCCTTCTGGTCTTTCTCCTGATATCCTTTCGCCTTACGCGATCTTTCTGTCCTCTCCCTGGCCTTCCCCGTCCTCCGCGGCCATCATCCGCTCAAACCGGTCCAGCATCAGGTCGATATCATCGTCCTCCGCTTCGGCATATGCTTCTTCTCTCATCTCCGCGGAAGCTTTATCTCCATAGGCCCGGTCATTTCCGCTCATCCCGGCAGGCGCTCCACCGCCGTAGGCTCCGGCATACTCTCCCATTTCCGCAGACATTGCTTCCGTAAAGGACGCAGGCATTTCCTTCTCATATGCCGCAGACATTTCTTTTTCATATGCCGAAGGCATCTCCTTTTCATATGCCGCAGGCATTTCCTCTTCATATGCGGAAGGCATTTCTGCCGCAGGCATTTCTTCAAATGCATGTGCATGCTCACCGCCTTCATACTCCTGCGGCGCCCCATCCTCCTCCGGAGGCACCTCGCCATCCATATCGAGCACAATATAATTGCGCTCATCAAGATCGTAATACACCTCGCTGCCGAAGAAAACATTGCTTCTTACCTCGGTCAGGTCCATCTGGCCGAACTCATAGAGGGGGCATTTATAGCTGGGCGTAAATTTCGTCTTCAGCGGATAATTGTTGAAGGTCACGACAATGGAATTTCCGGTGGATTTCGCGTTGTTCAGCCGGGTAAGCTCAGAGGGATAGATCAACGGCCTCACCTGGGTCTGGGTGGACACATTGATATTGTTCATCTTATCCTTTAACCCGGTGGAGGTGCTGGTGGTACGGACCGTCATATTCCCGCACATTTTGGAAAACTCCTCGCAGGTGGGAATATCGTTGCTTCCGATGAAGAGCTTGATCCCGCAGTTGCCCTTGACGATGTCCGCCACGGTCTCCCCGTAAACATTCTTCAGCTGGGCAAAGGACTGGACGATCATCTCAAACCAGATCTTACGGGAGCGTCCCACCGTGATCATCTTGTCGAATTTATCGATCTTGGGCATATTGCCGAACTCATCCAGCAGGAAAAACACATTGCGGGGAAGGGAAAGATCCTCTCTGGCGCTCGCCACCTTGATCAGCGCCTTATAGATGCAGAGGATGAACACCGCCGCCAGGGCATGTCTCGTGTCCTTCTCATCCGGGATCTTCAGAAACAGGGCCGTAGGCTGATCGGCAAAGGTCGCCGGCTGGATATCCGTGGCGCTGGTCAGGGCGCAGAGCCCCTCGTCGTTGAACATCGAAAGCTTATCCAGGGCGATGCTCATATAGGAGGAAAGGGTCTGATCCGCCGCGGAAAGCACCTGTCTGGAAAGACCCGCCGCCTTGGAGAGCCTGTCCCTGCCCTCAAAATAATCCTTCAGCGCCTTATATTCATTTTCGGAATTGCCGATCGCCTTGTTGATGTTGTAGAAGCAGAATTTATCCTTGGTCATCTCCAGCTTCGGATCGCCGCTGTCCTCCAGCATGCCGAGGCATACCGCCATGATGATCGAACGCGCGCCCTTTTCCCAGACCGGATCCTTCTCATTCTCGATCGGGCAGATCACGGAGATCAGATCGTTGAGATCCTCATAGCATTCATCATAGATCTTCTGCTTTTCCACCCGGATCTTATTGATCAGATCCGTGCCCACGGCCCAGGCGCATCCGTCCCACTCATACCAGTCCTCCGCCTCCGCGAACTGGGCGTCGGAATTCATTTTCTTCAGCTCCGGATAATCCTCCACCTTGTCGGTGTGCTCTTTGATCTTATTTCCCAGGCTTAAATATTTCTGGTAATTATCGAAGATATCCCCCAGAGGATTCCAGCGGAAGGAACTGTAGGGATCCCTCAGATCCAGCACCATGCAGTTATACCCCCGCTGATGAAGGAGCTTTGAGTGCATCTGGAAAAGCTCTCCCTTGGGATCCGTGCAGATCATCGAGGAGCCTGCCGCGCTGCGGGCAAGGATCTGGATCACGGGATTGACAAAGGTAGTCGTCTTACCGGAGCCGGTGGCGCCGATGATGATGCCGTGGGCGGGAGAGATGATATTGATGTCCATATCCCGGGTACGGGGATTATACACCGCATACAGAGGGATCCCGTCCTTTTTCAGGTCTCCCAGTCTTCTGAAATTCTTTTTCGGAAACAGCTCGTTGCGCTCCTTGTCATACATCCACCGGGAGTTTTCCAGCGCTCCCTCCACCCTGTCCCGTTCTCCGGAGGAACGTCCCCGTAACAGGCGGTTCGTGGATTCAGTGGTCAGGGAGAGCCTGTAGATTGCATAAAGGGCCACGAGCACGGCAAGCTCGATCACCCCGTAGATGAGCTGTTCCTTTCC
Organism: uncultured Lachnospiraceae bacterium; assembly: GCA_946621895.1. The sequence continues at coordinate 3,465 of CAMOOZ010000075.1, forward strand.
GAAGAGCACATCCGGGCGGATCACCAGGCTGAAGGACTCCCCTGCCTTCCATTCATTGACCGAGGCCAGCAGAACGCCGGTCAGGGCGCCCAGCAAAACCACCGCCACAGCGCCTGCGGCGGCATTGATCAGGATCTTTTTCAGATTAAGCTGCGGTCTGTCGTCCATTTTTTCTCCATTGCGTTTGCGCGGATAACGGTCAGCCCTCCCCGGAGCGGAGCGCAAGGTCGCGTCTGTAGAGCATAAAGATCAGGACCGCGGCCACAAGCCCCACCGCTCCCAGCAGCACCACCTGAAAGATATTCTCCGCATCCGCCAGAGCCTGCGCCTCCGGATACAGGAAAAAGTAA
>CAMOOZ010000076.1 GCA_946621895.1 uncultured Lachnospiraceae bacterium
GGAATGCCTGGGTGCCAGAGGCTCCGGCACCGACCATGGCTCCAGGATCATCTCGCCGGCGGATGAGACGGACGGGACCTTTTTGGAGTCCCTCACCGGAATTCGAAACGGCGCCTTTTCGGACTGCGATGACATCGTGTCCGTGGATTTCTCCGAGAGCCCGATGGTGACGACGATCCCCGAGGACTGCTTTAAGGACGCGGACAAGATCCAGAGCGTGATCCTTTCGGATTCCGTCACGAAGATCGAGGACGGCGCCTTTGCCGGGGAAACGGATGACGGGCAGCCGATTTCCGTCACGGTGACGATCCCGGCGAAGAATGTGAATATCGACGACGACGCCTTTAATCATGACTGGGTCAGCTTCATCAAGGGGCCTACGGATTCCGCGGCGAAGACCTATGCGGACCGCCATGAGGTGAACTATTCCCAGCAGAATATGTATACGATCCTGTTCCTCAACGATGACGGGAATATCTTTGAAAGACGGGTCGTCGAAGAGGGCTATGTGCTGACGGAGAAATTCCCGGCGAATCCGACGAAGACCGGTTATACCTTCAACGGCTGGAAGCTGATCCAGGGGGTGGATTACCGTCCCGTGACCTCGGATCTCACCTTCATCGCCACCTACACCGCGAATCCCTCCCCGGAGAGCGGCGGGGGCGGCGGCCGGATCACGGGCTCAGGCTCCAGCAAGTCCTCCGGCTCGAAAAACAATAACAACAATGACAATAACTCGAGATCCAAATACCGGGTCATCGTGGAATACGGCTCCGGAGACGGGGAATATGAGAAGGATGCCACCGTTTCCATTTACGCAAACGATCCGCCCGAGGGCAATGTGTTTGACCGCTGGGTCGTGATCAACGGGCTTTCCTCATTGGATAATGCGTCGAACCGCTTTACCACCTTTAAGATGCCCTCCCATGAGGTGAGGGTGCAGGCCACCTACAAGAAGGACGGATCCACCTCGGGCGGCTCCCGCTCCAGCAGCGTGGCCGGCTCTTCAAACGGCGACCGGGCTAGCACCACACGGACCTCCTCCCGGGATACCACCGGAAACGGCAGCGGCAACGGCCGCACCAGCGTCGTCGTGAATTCCTCCGGGATCAGCAATCAGGATCTGGCCAATGCCGTGGTGCATGGCTCAACGGATAATTTCATCGTCCGGATCACGCAGGACGATGCCACCACGGGTCAGGTGGAGGAGGCCTTAAGGGCCACCTACGGGAGCCTGGAAAACCTGCTCTATTATCCGATGAACATCCAGCTGTTCAATTCGGACGGCACGATGCAGATCACGGACACGGCGGGGCTCACCGTGGACATCACGGTGCCGCTGCCGGATGCCTTAAGGACCTATGGCGGAAACAATAAGGTAGCGGCGATCAGAGCCGGGTTGTTAGAGACGCTTGCGCCGCGCTTCACCTCGATTTCGGGCGTGCCCTGCATCAGCTTTACGGCCTCCCACTTTTCGCCCTATGTGATCTGGACGGATACGGCCAATCTTTCCGACGGCTTAATGGATGCGAACCCGAAGACCGGGGATATCGAGCCGAAGTGGTTCTTATCCGGCGGCCTCGCGGCGCTCTCTTTGCTGCTCTTCTTTAAGAAGGACAGGAGAGGAAGGAAGGTGACTGCCTGATGAAAAGCTCCTCACGGAAACGATCCGGTTTTTCCCTGCTTCTGCTTTTCCTGTCTGATCGCGGCAGGCGAGGAAGGAAGGTCACCGCTTGAAGAAAAGCGCCGGATGGAAACTGCTCGTCGTATCCTTGCTGCTGCTTTCTCTGCTTGCGGGCGCGATCCCGCCCGGGGTGATCCGCGCGGAGGAGTCCCGCAGCAGCGAGGTGGCCGAAGAGGCGGGGAGAAGCTCCGATGTGGCGTCGGATGCCGGCGACGGCGCGAGGGAAAGCACTGTTTCCGGGGAAGAAGATGAGGAGCCTTCCGCTGAAGAGGGGAGAAGCTCGTCTGTGGATGGGGAGGAGGGGGATGCTTCCGCCGATGCGGCATCCACCGGACGCACATCTTCTGCCGACGAGGGAGAGCCCGCGCCCGCAGCCTCCGCGGATTTCCGGCTGAAGGGCTCGGTCCTTGTGGCCTATACAGGCTCTGCGCCCTCCGTGACGATCCCAAGAGGGGTTACGGAGATCGGCGAGAGCGCCTTTGAGGGAAATACGACGCTTTCCTCTGTCACCGCGCCGGAGGGGCTTTTGCGCATCGGCTACAGGGCCTTTGCGGACTGCATCACGCTCACCTCGGTGACCCTGCCGGATTCCTTAAAGTCCATCGGCAATTTCGCTTTTCAGGGGGATTCCTCCTTAAGCGCCTTCAGCGTGGGCTCGGGGCTTGAGGAACTGGGGATCGGCGTTTTCGGCAGCTGCGGCAGGCTTTCCGACATCAGCTTTAACGGCAGCTATTTAAAGCCGAACCGTTATATTGCGGAAAACGGCGGCGTCTATAACCGCGGCAGCAAAACGGTGCTTTACGCGTATCTCCCGGGCTATGCCGCCTCCTCGTTTGCGCTGCCGGACTCCGTGGAGCGGATCCAGGATTATGCCTTTTACGGCGCAAAAAAGCTGACGGATGTCAACCTCGGCGGGAAACTCAGAAAGATCCCGGGCTATGCCTTTTCCCACTGCTCAGGGCTTTCCGATATCGTGGTTCCCTCGTCCGTGTCGCTGATCGAGAGAAAGGCCTTTGAAAATTGCTACCGGATGACGCATGCCTATATTCCGCCCTCCGTCTCCTATATCGCTCCCTCGGCCTTTGACGGCTGCATAGCTCTGGATATCGAGGCAAGCGCCGATTCCGCGGCAGGCGCCTTCGCCGAGGATTTTACAACGGAACCGCCGCTGATGATGGAAGCGGAGGAGGGAGCTTCCTCCGGAAATGACGCTTCGGCAACAGGAGACGGCGCCGTTAGCGGCGCTTCTCCGGAGGCTTCCGCGGAAAACGGCAGCGCCTCATCCGCAGCGCCGGCATCACCCAGGGGCGTGATCGACGGAAACACCAGGCAAAATGCCGGCGGCTCCCCCGTGACGCAGAGCAGGACGATCGCGCAGTACGGCATTTCCGCCTCGATCGTTGAGGGCGGGGCCACTTCTACGATGGGCAATGTGACGGGACGCTCCCGGGTGCTCTCCGGCAGGGCCTTTATCGGCATGGACGGACAGGGCGTATACGGAAACGCGATGGGGGAAGCGCCAAAACCGCAGAGCAGCGTGGTCTTTGAGGGAGAGCTCGGCAACTTAAGCCCCGGCGGTGAGGAGACTTCCGCTGATGGGGCGCCGGACGCTTCCGCGGGGGATCCCGAGGCAAGGGAAAAGTGGACATCCCTGCCGAAATATGTGGTGGCCTCCGGGAGGATCACGAAGACCGCTTTTTACGGTAAAAAAGATCTCACACAATATGATTTTACGGAAGGCAAGCCCATCAGGGCGATCGGGGAGCTTTCCTTTGCGCGCTCCGGGCTTTCTGCCGTGAATATTCCGCAGACCGTATCCTCCATCGGCTACGGCGCCTTTTATCATGCGGATGATTTACGGCAGGTCAGCATTCCGAAAAGCGTGGAGTATATCGGGCCGAAGGCCTTTGCCGGCACGCCCTGGCTTGCGGAAAGGCTTTCCGCCGGCGGCTTTGTGATCGAGGGAAACGGGATCCTCTTAGGCTATGGCGGAAGCGATAAGCGCCTGGAGATCCCCGAGGGTGTAAAGGTGATCGGGCCCGAGGCCTTTATGGGGAATACAGCGCTTGAAGAAGTGGTCCTGCCGGATTCCTTAAAGGAGATCGGGGAGGGCGCCTTTCAGGACTGCGCCGCGCTAAAGACCGTCACCGGCGGAAACGGGGTAACGGGCATCGCGGACAGGGCCTTTCACCATACGGCGCTGGAAAATTATCGGATTCCGGAGAGCGTAAGGGAGCTGGGGCTTGGCGCTTTTGCCGGCGTTAAGTCCGTGAGCCTTCCGGAAAAGCTTCCGGCATTATCCTTTGCGCCCAGCGCGGAAAGACTTGCCAATGCGGCAAACCGGATCCCTGTGTTTGCCGGCGCCTTATCCGTGACGAAAAACGGCGCGCCGTTTGCGGAACCCGGCTATACCGCGGCATTTACGCCGGAGGGCGAGTTTTTTACCCTTTCCTCCTCCGTTTTTTCGGAGGGAGAGGCCTCCCTTTCGGGAGTAACCTCCGACGGCTATGCGCTTGTCCTTGCGGACGAGGATCCATCAGCACTCGAAGAGGCCTTCGGGCGGATCTACGGGACGACGCTGCCGGATAATGCGAAGGGCTTTTCGCTCACCTTAACGGATGAAAAGAGCCGGGTGCCCATCCGTCAGCTGGGAAAAAACCTGCTGAGCGTCACGCTTTCCCTGAACGAAGCTCCGGATATGTCCCGGGGCGGGCTGCATCTGGTGACGCTGGATGCGGACGGCCAGCTGGAGGCGCTTCCGGTGGATTATGCCGCGGAAACGGGAACGGTGAGCTTTTCCGTTTCCCATCTTTCGCCCTTTGCGCTGTATCAGAATGAGGGGGAGAGGGTGACCGTCACCGGGGGGACCTTAAATGCCATGGCGCCGCTGGATGATACCCCGGCCACCGGGGATATTCCCCTGGATCCCAGGCTCTTTCTCGTGCTGGGACTGTTTTTTGCCGGGCTTGCGGTGCTGGTGGGGGCGGGGAAGCGGTAAACACCAAAATGCGTAAGGAACGGATAAGGTTATTTCGCGATGGTTCCTCAGGATATACGGAAAGGCGATGGGGATGATTTTAAGACAGCGGGTGAGCATGGATGAGATCAGGCAGATGCAGCCGCAATGCTTTGAAGACATGGTGAAGATCGTAATTGATGCAAAACGGGAGATGGTTGCGGTAAATCTGGAAATGCATTCGGATCTGGGAATAGAGCTGTATGACGATGGCTCGGAAGAGCAGGATCTGTTTGGTGCCAACATATTTTATGAGGATCATTCGATTGAGTGGAGTTCGACTTTGAATATCAGACAAAACAGAAGGATCCAGAACGGCACATATGGCAGGGTGATCACAGACCAGCCGACAATTGACAGGCTGACGGATATCGTGGATCGGTGGATCGCAAGATAGAGAAGGAAGAAGGGAAAGCCGTGAATGCAGCAAGATGGAACAGTATGTGCATCAGTGAGCAGATGCTCAATATAGGAGGGGAGATTGAGCGTGCGCTCGACAGGAAAGATAAGCATCTGTCGGAACAATACCTGAAAAAGGCGCTGGAGCTTTTTGCACTGACAAAAGCAGATCCGAAAAATCAGCGCAGGCTCGAGGAAATAAGCCTGGCGGAAGAGGAGTTGATCGACTATTTCCATGAAAACAGGTACGGGAACGACAGGAACAGCCTGATGTCCTACTGGAATTCCTTCCTGTCGGCAACACAGCTGGGTGTATATCGCGAAAACACAACATAAAATAATCTTTTGTATCTATTCTGAACAGATACGGTTTTTTTGTATGGAACAGATATTACAGGAAAACAATTTCGGAAACTGTTGGGGGAGGACATGACTGAGGGGGATATAACCAAAGAGCTTTCGGA
>CAMOOZ010000077.1 GCA_946621895.1 uncultured Lachnospiraceae bacterium
AGCATATAGGGGAAGATGAGGTCACTGAATAAGCACTGATTTTGAAGGAAGGAGCATGTATGGCACAGAATATTGAACATGTATTTATCACCGCGGAGATTGGGATTAATCATAACGGGGATATGGGGATCGCGAAAAAGCTGATCGACTGGGCCGTTTTATCCGGATGCGACGCGGTGAAGTTCCAGAAGAGGACTGTGGACAAGGTTTACACAAAGGAATATCTGGACAGCTATCGGGAAAGCCCCTGGGGCACGACCCAGCGCGCGCAGAAGGAAGGCCTGGAATTCGGCAAGGCGGATTACGACGAGATCGACCGCTACTGCAAGGAAAAAGGGATCGAATGGTTCGCGTCGGCCTGGGACACGGAGGCGCAGGAATTTTTACGACAGTATGATCTGAAGCACAATAAGGTGGCCAGTGCGATGCTGACGAACATGCCCCTTCTGCAGATGATCGCCGAGGAGAAGAAGCCCACCTTTATCGCCACGGGCATGAGCTCCTATGAGGAGATCGACGCGGCGGTGAAGGTGTTCAGGGATGCAGACTGCCCCTTCGAGCTGATGCACTGCAACAGCACCTATCCGATGCCGAAGGAGGAAGCCAACCTGCGGCTCATCCCGGCGTTAAAGGAGCGCTATCACTGCAGAGTCGGCTACAGCGGACATGAGGTGGGCAGGATCGTTTCCACCTCGGCCGTGGCGCTGGGGGCGACCTCGATTGAGCGCCATATCACGCTGGACAACACGATGTACGGCTCCGACCAGGCGGCCTCGCTGAATGTGAAGGATCTGATGCGGCTGGTGGAGGACATCCGTCTGATCGAAACGATCCTGGGAGACGGCGTCAAGGTGCTCTCGGAGAAGGAGCTGGAGACCAGGAAAAAACTGCGGGGCTGCTAAGAAAAATGATGGAAGAACAACAGGAAAATGAGCTGCTCCGGCTGATCGAGCCGGGTTATGCGCTTGCGCTGATCCCGGCAAGGGGCGGCTCAAAATCCGTACCGAAAAAGAATATCAGGAAGTTCAAGGGCCACCCGATGATCGCCTACTCCATCGCTGCCTGCGCTCTCTCGGAAAAAACGCAGCGCGTGGTGGTCACAACGGATTCAGAGGAGATCAGGGACATCGCGCTGTCCTACGGGGCCGAAGCCCCTTTTTTGCGTCCGGCTGAATATGCGGGAGATCTTTCCCCCGATATTGATTTTATGAAGCACGCGATCCGATGGTTTGGCGAAAATGAAAAACGGATCCCGCAGTATATCCTGCATATCCGTCCCACGACGCCGATCCGGGACTTCAGGCTGCTTGACCGGGGGGTGGAGCTGATCGAGGCTGACGAGACGGCCACCTCCCTGCGATCCGGTTATATCCTTGCGCATATGCCCTATAAATGGTACCGTTTCGGAGAAAACGGCTATATGCGCCCCCTTTTCGACGGAATGACCTGTGATGAGGTCAATCTGCCAAGGCAGGACTTTCCCCGGGTATTCGTGCCAAACAGCTATGTGGATGTGGTAAAGCCGGAATTCATCCTGAAAACAGGGCTGCTGCATGGGGAAAGAATGATCGGACTGGAAACGGAGGAGGTCCCGGATATCGACACGGAGGAGGACCTTTACAAGCTGGAGGTTTACCGGGGCCATAAAGAGTATCTGCAGGAATTGTTTGACTGGTGCGAAGCCTCGCACGCCTCGCAGAAAAGTGTTTTGGCAGGGTGATCAAAATGAGCTTACGCGTGCTGTTTGTCGGGCTGGGCAGCGCCGGCCAGCGTCATCTCAGAAACTTAAGAAGGCTGAAGGGGGATGATCTCGAAGTCATGGCCTACCGCGTCGAGGGCCTGACCAGAATGTTTGATGATCAGATGCAGATCGTGCCCGGGAAGAACCTGGAGGAGGAGCAGCATATCCGGGTGTTCCACGACTATGCAGAGGCGCTCGCGCAAAAGCCGGATATCGTGTTTATCACGAACCAGAACAGCAGGCATATGCAGTCTGCAATGCAGGCAGCGAGGGCGGGCGCGAATCTTTTTATTGAAAAGCCGATCTCCCATACGATGGAGGGGATCGATGAGCTGGAGGCGGAGACGGCCCGGCACGGGAAGATCGCCTATGTGGGCTATCAGAACAGGCTCCATCCCTGTATCCGATACGCGAAACGCCTGCTGGAGGAGGGAAGGCTCGGGGATCTTTTTATGGTATACAGCGAGCTGGGGGAATACCTTCCCCGGATGCATCCCTGGCAGGATTATCGTACGATGCATGAAGCCAATGCCTCTCTCGGCGGAGGCGTCGTGATCTGCCAGCTGCATGAGCTGGATTATCTCTACAGCCTTTTCGGCATGCCTGAAGAGGTTTATGCGATCGGCGGTAAGCGCAGCCACCTGGAGCTGGATGTGGAGGACTCCGCCACCGCCCTTTGCAGATACCGCAGAAACGGAAAAGAATTCGCCGTCAATGTCCATCTGGACTTTCTGCAGACCCCGCCCGTCAGGCACTGCAAAATCTGCGGAGAACATGGGCGCTTTGAATTTGATCTGATCGGGAATGAAGGCATTCTTTACCTGGAGGACGGGACAGTGGAAAAGGTGCTGCCGCCGGAGGGGTTTGTCAGAAATGACATGTTTCTGGAGGAGCTGAAGCTCTTCCTCACGGATATCGAAAAAGGGAAATCCTCTCTCGATATCGCGGAAGGGAAAAAGAGCATTGCCTTTGCCCTGGGGATTAAGGAAAGCATGGAGAAGAAGCTTCCGGTCAGATTTGCCTGAGAAACGAAAAACGATAGCGTGTCGTTGGCGCATTGAAGCATTTCAAGGAGGTTTTCATGAACTTGATCAAAATGACAGCACAGAATGCCGGCCTTTTCGCGGAGATCCCGCCGGAGGTGTTTGCGGACAATGACCTGTTTCTCGGGGTCGGATGCCTTGACGATGACGGAGAGCCGATCGGCGCGGCGATTCTGGATGCGGACGAAGACCGGCTGGTCATCAGCTCAATTTATGTGGATGAGGCACAGCGGCGGAAGGGCGCCGGATCCCTGCTGCTTGCAGGGATCCGGGAGATGGCGGCGGCTGCCGGACTGAGCAGTGTGGAGGCATATTTCAAGGAAGAGGAATACGAGGATTTTTTCCTGCAAAACGGGTATCTGGTTTTTCAGGGGGATCCGCTTTTCCGGTTCAGCGTGTCTGAGCTGCTGAAAGGCCTGAATGTGCAGGATATACAGACCGTGCCGGCGAACTGCGTAAAGCTCGGTGAGCTGAAGCCCTATACCAGGGGAGAGCTGATCAGACTGCTGCACAGCCTGGGCTATGTTTCCCGGCCATCCTATTATGACCGTCAGCTCAGCTTTGTCTATGTGAAAAAGGACGGGCTGCCCACCGCTTTTGTGTTCGTCTCCCGCAAGGAGGAAGAGAACCTTCTGAGCGTGGATCTGTTGGTGAACACGGAGAACGGGCATCCGGAAAATGCCAGGAAGCTTATCGAGGCGCTTGTCATTGAAGCAATGGAAATGGTGACGATAAACAGCCGGATCGAATTAGTGGCAGGGGCGGAGAGCGTCCTCCGCTTCATGCGCGGGATCATAAAGGGAAAGAAAGAGATCGAGCCCCGGGGCTATCTCCGTCATGCCGTACTGGCGGTGAGCGCGGCTCATTAATGATCGTTAATGAGCTGAAGAAAGGAGAATGAGAGAATGGGAGAGTTGGGGAAGCTCGAAAAGGTAAAGAACCGGGCAGACCTTGAGTTTGCCGGTGCGATGAAGTCCCTGGACACCTTGAAAGGCCGTGCGCTGGATGCCCAGAAGAACAGGGAGCGCGAGGAGGTACAGCCAAAGGGGATATTCCGCTCCGCGAAGGCAAGGAAGGCCCTGACCGATATCCTGCAGAAGGATTTTACCTCACAGAAATGGATCGGGGAAAAGCAGGGCAAACGGGATTCCAAAAAGAATATCCAGAAGGCCTACCGCAAGCTGAGCGGGGATACCTCCCTCTTCGGGGGCTTAAGCCGTGCGGATAAGGCCACCAGGAAGGCGGAGCTGGAGAAACGGAGGATCCGTTCTGCCGAAGCCTCCAGAATGCTTGCGGAATCGGCTGCCTCAGATCAGATGGGCGAGGAGCTCAGCAAAGAGGAGATGATGGATTCCCTTGTCCATGTGGATTTGGAGCAGTTCAATATCGCGGAGGATAGCGAATTCCTTACCCATTTCAAAAAGAATATGGGGCTTTTGCAGCGTGGAGAGATGCTGATGGAGTATTTCAAAACCGAGGAGGGGCAGAAGGTGATGGGCGCCCATCAGGAGCTGGCGATGAAGCTCTATTGGATGGAGAAGATCAGAGCGGCCTATCTGGAACGGATCACGGTGATCAGCTCCCCCTATTATGTTTCCATACGGGAGAAGGATCTCACCCCGAAGACCATAAGACACATGCAGAATATGCTCTCGAAGAAGGGTAAGGACGCGCTGAACGATGCGGATAAGATGCATTACAGGGCATTGCTTGATTATCACGAAAGGCAGAGCGGGGAGCTGAGGGGGAGCCTCGTCTTCCGTTTCAACACGATCGAGAATGGTGAATTAAAAGTCAATTCCAGGGTGCCGGAGCAGCGTCTGAAAGAGCATTTCTATCAGCAGCTCCATGCCAATGAAAAAATGCGGGAGGGCTTTGACGAGCTGGAAAACAAAAACGCAAGCGGACAGCTTGTCGAACGCTTCTTTGAACGGTTTGAGGAGGAAACCTATGGGGGAGAAAAGGAGACCTTGCTGAATAACAAACACTCCTCCCGTGGAGTATATTTTATTTCAGAAAGCAGGGATCAGCGTCTGGAGCAGGATCTTTACGGAAACACCGACACCAGTAATGTCCAGATGACCAAAGAGCAGTTTAAAGAGGCGGTCAGTCAGATGAAGGTCCGGATCACCGAGGCCCTTAAAGAGCATGATAAATGGGCGCAGCGCAAGTCAGACTGGATCCAGGAGCATACAAGGAACGGCGCGCAGAATCCCTTCAATCCCCATGAGACCAAGGAGGAAAGAGAGGAGCGCTTCGGCAAGGAACCGAAGGAATTCAGCTTTGCGGAAAAGCAGGGTTTTGCCCAGGTGATGAGTATTCTGGACGATATTGTGAAAAAGGTGGACGCCGGGGAAATCAGCCTGGATACCGCAAGGATCTGGCTGGACCGCTCTTATACCGAAAAGAAGCTGGATGTGGGCGGCGAGGCGTTTGAGAAAGAACTGTTCAGACAGCAGGAGAAGGAGGAAAAGCCTGCGAACTTCGATGATCTCTCCTATGAGGAAAAAATGCAATACCGGAAGCAGGCGGAGGAGCAGAAAAAGGCAAAAAAGGCTGCGGATCTGAAGGACCTGGGCGTCATTGTAAACAAGTACGCAAAATATCTGGGACAGAAGGGCTTCCTTGGCCTGGGCGGTCAGGCTTTAAAGCCGCAAGAGGAGCTGGGGGAACTGCCTCAGGAGAAGAGCAGTGTGATCCGCCTCTTCGGTTCCTCCTTCGGCGGCGCGACGGATTCCGAAAGCAGGGTGGTGATCAGTGCCTCGCCGGAGCACAAGAATGAAGCGGTGGAAAACTTTCTGGAGCATGCAGCCCAGACCGGTATGCTGCGCTATCTGAATGTGAATATCCGTACCGGCGCACAGGACCCCAGGAACGACGATATCGTGGTGCATTTTTCCAGGGAATTTGAGAGAGAGCAGATCGAGGAATTCATGAAGCAGTATTCCGCGAAATGCAGGGAGAAAAACGAGGAAATACTGCCGAAGGAGGATTCCCAGACCTATGTCTTCGGACAGAAGCTTGCGGACGGCATCACCATCGCCCCTCAGCTTCCCGTGGATATGCTAAACTGGGCAAAGGAGCTGACGCCGGAGCTTGCGGAGTACAGCAATAAGGATTTGTCGGATGAGAGGCTTGCCACGCTGGATGCGCAGAGAAAGCGGATGAAGAAAAAGGAGCGTCCGCCCCATCAGGCTCATGACAAATTCATTACCGAGCAGATCGGCTTAAGCTATCAGATCGCTTATGCGCGCCTGCGCGGGATGAGAAATGTGCTGGGTTCAGGCAGCACCTTAGACAAGCTGGACTTTAACGACCGTCTGCTTCGCGGCGAAATGAAGCGGGTCTTTAAGGAGCTCATGCTTTTGCATGGCATCGATCCTGCGACCATGACCAGCATCACGGAAAAGAAATCGGTGAAAAAGCAGCCGGTGAGCCTGAAGGACATGCTGGATACGCTGGAGGCGCAGCATAAGGCGGAGGCCGAACAGGATAACTGAACACCGGAAAGGAGAAAGGAGAACAGATGAAAAAATTTGAGATGCACTGCAATCCGGAACAGATCGCTAAAGGAGTTGATTTTATCCGGGATACCCTGAAGGAAAAGGGTATCCCGCAAAAGAAGATCATTAAGGCTGCGCTCAGCGCTGAGGAGGTGCTGGTTCAGCTCATCCGGCATGCGCCGGAGGAAAAACGGGCGGAGCAGCTTATCCACATTGAGGCCGGGGGCTTTTTCGGAGAGGTAAGCCTCAGGTTCAGGGCAAAGGGCTCCGAATTCAGCCTAGCGGAGCTGAAGCAGTCCCTTACCCTTGAGGATATGGGGAATGAGGACGCGAATAATGTGGTCCTTCATCTGATGGAAAAGCTTATGGGGGACGACCTCTCCATCAAAAACTCAGGAGACACA
>CAMOOZ010000078.1 GCA_946621895.1 uncultured Lachnospiraceae bacterium
AATGCTCTTTAATGTCGGTATGTAGCACACATCCGTTCATGTGGGACTGTCCGTAAGGAGCATTACGAGGGGGTCGGTGCCGTAGCGGATGCCGCCGGTGGGGGGCATGCCGATCTCGAGGGCGTTTAAGAAGTCCTCATCGGTGTGGTTGGCTTCCTCATCCCCTGCGGCAAAGGCCTCCTCCTGGGCGGCGAAGCGCTCGCGCTGGTCGATGGGGTCGTTTAATTCGGAATAGGCGTTGCACATTTCCCAGCCGTTCATGAACATCTCGAAACGCTCCACATAGCCGGGGGCATCCGGCTTCTTTTTCGTCAGGGGAGAGATCTCAATGGGATGATCGATCACAAAGGTGGGCTGGATCAGGTGGGACTCCGCATATTCTTCGAAGAACAGGCTGAGGATGTCCCCCCGGCCGTGGCGCTGTTCATATTCGATATGATGCTCGTCCGCCAGCCTCCTGGCTTCTTCGAGGGTCTCCACGGCGGAAAAATCAACGCCGGCATACTGCTTTACCGCATCGATCATCGTGATGCGGGCAAAGGGCTTTGCCAGATCCATTTCGTGCTCGCCGTATTTCAGGACGAGCGAACCCGTGACCTCCTTTGCAACATGGCGGAACAGGCCCTCGGTGAGATCCATCATGCCGTTGTAATCCGTATACGCCTGATAGAGCTCCATCAGCGTGAACTCGGGATTATGCCTGGTATCAAGGCCTTCGTTGCGGAAGACCCGGCCGATCTCATACACCTTTTCCAGACCGCCCACGATCAGCCGCTTTAAGTAGAGCTCCAGTGAGATGCGAAGCTTCAGATCCTCGTCCAGCGCATTGAAATGGGTCTCAAACGGCCTTGCGGCAGCGCCGCCGGCGTTGGCCACGAGCATCGGCGTCTCCACCTCCATGAAGCCTCTCTCATCCAGATATCTGCGGATGGCGCTTAAAATCTGGGAGCGCTTGATAAAGGTCTCCTTCACCTCGGGATTCATGATCAGATCCACATACCGCTGACGGTAACGCGTGTCCACATCGGTCAGTCCGTGGAACTTCTCCGGCAGGGGATTCAGGCTCTTGGAGAGCAGCGTGATGCTTTCCGCGTGAACGGAGATCTCGCCGGTCTTTGTTTTGAAGACCCTGCCCTTTATCCCGAGAATATCGCCAATGTCCGTCTTTTTAAAGTCGGCGTAGGGCTCCTCGCCCACGGAATCCCTGGCCACATAGATCTGGATATCGCCCTGCAGATCCCGGAGATTGCAGAAGGAGGCCTTGCCCATCACACGCTTGAACATCTGGCGGCCCGCCACGGACACCTCCTGTCCCTCCAGCGCTTCAAACTGCGCTTTGATCTCCAGACTGTGATGCGTCTGATCATATTTCGTGATGCGGAAAGGATCCTTTCCCGACTCCTGAAGCGCCTGCAGCTTATCCCTGCGGATCTTCTTTAACTGGGAAATGTCCTGGGTAGCGTTCTGTTTTGCCTCGGCCATTTTTTCTCCTCTGTTTTAATCCCGGCTGTGGTCGATGCTGATCACGCGGTACTTAATGATCCCGTCCAGGGTCTCGACCTCCACAACATAGCCCACCATGCAGCCCAGCAGTGCCTTTCCGACCGGGACTTCGTTGGAAATCTTCCCGTTCAGGCTGTCTGCCTCCGTGGAACCGACGATGCGGTATTCGAGTTCTTCATTATATTCCAGATCCAGGATCTTTACCTTGCAGCCGATGGATACCCTGTCCGGATCGATCTCTTCGTCGGCATAAACCTCAACATTGCGCAGGATCTTTTCCAGCTCTTCGATCCTGGCTTCGATATCCCGCTGCTCATCCTTGGCGGCATCGTATTCCGCGTTTTCGGAAAGATCCCCCTGTTCTCTGGCCTCCTTGATCTTCTGCGCTACTTCCTTCCTGCGGACCACCTTGAGCTCCTGAAGCTCCTCTTCATAGCGCTGAAGGCCTTCCTGGGTCAATACATTCTTTTTTGTTTCCATAGCAGTTCAAAACCCTCTCTTTCGCTGAAAAACGGAGAAAGAATTCCGCCTTCATCACAACAATAACAAGCCTTTATTCTACCTCTTTTTCTTCCAATGCGTCAAGAATTTCGAACAGCTGATCCATTCGCGTCAGTTCATTCATTTTCCCCCGCAGCCTGGCCGAGCCCCGGATGCCCTTTGTATACCACGCCAGGTGTTTGCGCATTTCCCGCATCGCCACCTCCTCCCCCTTCAGCATGACCAGCATTTTCCCGTGACGCTCGGCGGTTTTCCTGATCTCCGCCATTTTCGGCGCACGGGGGAGGGCGCCTGTTTCCGCGTAGGAGAGGATGTCCCGGAAGACCCATGGATTCCCCTGGGCAGCCCTGCCCACCATGACGGCATCGCAGCCTGTTTCGATAAGCATCCGCACGGCCGAGGGACCATCGGTGACATCACCGTTTCCGATCACGGGAATGGAGACAGCCTCCTTTGCCCGCCGGATCACCTGCAGATCCGCCTTTCCGGAATAGCCCTGTGCTCTGGTCCTTCCATGCACGATCACTGCGCTGACGCCGCACGCTTCCGCGATCCGGGCAA
>CAMOOZ010000079.1 GCA_946621895.1 uncultured Lachnospiraceae bacterium
GAGGACGGCTATGCGGGCGTGATCTCCTATGGGGTATGCTTCTGTAAAAAAAGCTGCATCGTGGGGCTGTACAGCAGAACCGATGATGAGCGGATTTTAATGTGGACTTAAGCCTGCCCGAGGCCGGCATTAACAGGCATACACCGGGGGCATGCTCAGCCTGAGCGACGACGACTTTAGCGGCCTTACGGTAAAGCTGGGCAGTGACAACCTTAAGCTCGGCGAGGATTACTACTGTGTGGAAGACTGGATGAGCATCGCGAAAAAGGGCACGGTGAAGGAGGGGCTGTTCGGGAAAACAAAAAACCGGCCGGAGCTCAGGGGGAATATCCGCCGGAAGGCGGGGAATGTGCTGTTTGAAAACATCTTTACCCGCATCGGCTTTGTGCTGTGTGCCCAGAGAGAACAAACGCAGGGAGGAAAAAACAGATCTCAATTCATGATCTGCGACAGTGACCGTTTTCAGCGGCTGGATCTGCTCAGGAAAAGATCCTTCGTGACGGAAACTCTGCTTTTTGCGGAGGAGGTTCTCGTCAAGCCGCGTTTTGCCGCCTCAGGCAGGCTGCCAAAGAAGCTGAAGATCATTAACCGGTACAGGTATTCCGAATATGACACGCTGGTATTGGACAACTACAGGATAAGCGGAAAAAAATAAAAATTTTTTTCGTGGATTTTTCCCGGCGGCTTCGTATATACTTGCAAAAGCAGATGTGATCCGGAATAAACCGGTGGTGGTTTGAAAGAAAAGGCTGAAAATGGAGGAAAATATGAAAAAATTAGATGACAGCGCACTGGAGCAGATCAACGGCGGGACGATGATCGAGCCGCTTACCGGTGTGATCACGCAGGATGAGAAGGCGAGATATGAGATGTTCAGGACCGCCTGGGAGGCTCTCGGTTTTTCCCGGGCGGGGCACACCCCCCATGAGCGGGATGAGCTTTTTGAGGGGTGGAAGGCATCGAAGTATCAGCCCTCCGCAATGGAATTTTTAAGGGATGCCATGCCGAAGGGAATGATGATGTAGGCATTGAAATGAAAAGAGCAGGCGGTGAAAGCAGCCTGCTCTTTTTTTGCGCGACATTATTTTATCGTACTCATGTTTAGCGGGTCCCAAAGTCGAAAATTTTTGCGCAAGCGCAAATTTTCGACCTTTTGACCCTTGCATCATACATTTTATTTCGTGAACGCCCCGATAAAGGCCTCGGCATCCGCATCGGTCATGCCGGTGTCGATCAGCTGCTGCTTGTACCAGTCCACAGCGCCGGCAGCCGCGTTCTTAAAGGAATCGCTGTCGATCTGATCCAGCGTGGTGACTTTCATCGCGCCGGACTCGGTCCACTCCGCCACGAGCTCATCCACCTGCTTCCTGTTCATCGCCTTCTGATATTCCACGGCCTTCGCGGCATTCGCGTCGATCACGGCCTTCTGCGCATCGGAGAACTGATCATAGGCCGCCTGGTTGATGCAGAAGAAGAGGCAGTCATAATAGGCGTTCCACAGGGAGATATAATCCTGCACATCCTGCACGGAGGCGGAGGCGATGGCTGTCTCCGGGTTTTCCTCCCCGTCCACGGTCCCTTGCTGAAGGGCGGTATAGGTCTCCGCCCAGTTCATGACGGAGGCGTCGCATCCCCATTCCTTATAGACCTCGGCGCACAGATCATTGGAGCAAATCCGCATCTTGATATTCGCGAGATCCGCCACGGAGGTAATGGGCTGTTTGGAATTTGTGATCTGACGGAAGCCGTTCTCCGCGATCCCCTCGCATTTTAAGCCTTTCTCCGCAAGGACATCCTTTAAGAGATCGCCGGCCTCGCCGCCCAGGATCCTGTCCACATCATCGTAATTCGCGTAAATATAGGGCAGGGACACGGCATTGAACCGGGCATCGAAGTTGGCATAGATCAGATTGCTGTGCAAAGAGACCTGGATCGGGGAGCCGTCGATCAGCGCCTGGATCCCGGCCACCTGATCGCCGTTTGTCAGCTGCTCGCCGGGATACACCTCGACTCTGACCTTTCCGCCCGTGGATTCCTGCATCAGCGCGTTGAAATAGTAGCCGGCCTGCGCCCAGGTGGAGGTCTCGCCGGTGGAGCAGTCGAAGTTCCAGGTCACCTCGGGCCATTCCTCGCTGCCCTCATATTTTGCGGCATCCTTTGCAGCCACATACTGATCAGACGCCTGATAGTCCTTATAATCCAGTCCCGAGGCAGCGCCCGGGGAGGCCGCGGCCTCTGTGCCCGCATTCTGGGAAGCCCCTGCATCCGCAGCGGGAGCATTTCCCGCATTCTGGCCGCCGCAGGCGGTTAAACCGACCATCATCGCAGCGGCGATCAGCATTGCCAGTTTCTTTTTCATTAATTTAATCCTCCTATGCCGAGCGCTTTGTGTGAGGCAGGCAGGGCGAAGCAAGGGCAGCGCACATGCCTTCCGGATCGGGGCTCGGCACCGGTCCGGGTCTGAAGGCAATGCGTTCGGGCATTTCCTTCAGTTTTCCTCCGTTTTGGATCGCGCGCTTTTAAGCGCTTATGGTTTCCCGGAAACACAGCAGATATCCTGCTTCCGGGTATGCAGAACTGCGTCACTTTTCGGCCGGGGTAAACACATCGGAAACTTGTCCTGTGCTTTCGTCAGCATCATGAAGCCGCAGACTCTGTTATGGGGATTGGATCAGGGAAGCACTGATCTGATCAGTGTTTCCTTAGTGCCCGACCAGCAGCAAGGACAGCTGCGGCACATAGGTCACGAGGATCAGCACCGCCAGACAGGCGATGATCATCGGGACAACGGCCTTCGAGATCATCGGCAGCGTGACCTGATGCTCACCGCCGGAATCCTTCGGGAGCTTCAAGCCCATGGCCACAAACAGGTTCACGCCCACGGGCGGCGTCACCTGGCCGATCGCGAGATTGACCGTGGCCACGATGCCGAAGGCGATCAGGTCATAGCCCAGCGCCTGCGCCACCGGGTACATGATCGGGATAAAAATATACATCGCGGAATTCGCGTCGATAAAGCAGCCCGCGATCAGGAAGATGATATTTACGATGAGCAAAAAGACCACCTGATTGCCGGACACATTTTTCAGAAGCTGCGTGGCCGCCTGGGAGATCCCGAAGAGGGTGCAGCAGTAGCTGAAAAGGGAGGCTGTGGCCACGATCAGCATGATCCCGCCGGAGGTCTTCGCGGAGTCGATCAGGATGTCGAAGAGATCCTTAAGCTTCACCTCCTTATAGATGAACATGCCGACGATCAGTCCGTACACCACGGAGACGGCCGCGGCCTCGGTGGGGGTGAAGATCCCGCCGTAGATCCCGCCAAGGATGATGACGGGCATTAAGAGCCCCCAGAACGCGTCCTTAAAGGAAGTCCATCTTTCCTTCCAGCTGCGCTTTTCATGGGCGGCCTTGATCCCACGCATTCTGGCTTCGATCATCACGACAATAGCCAGTGCCACGCCCATCAGGATCCCGGGAATGATGCCCGCCACGAACATCTCGCCTACATCCGTTCCCACGATCGAGGCATAGACGACGAACGCGATGGAGGGCGGGATCACGATGGCAATGGAGCTTGAAGTGGCCATTAGCGCCTCAGAAAAAGCCGGTGTGAAGCCGGAGGTGATCATCGCAGGGACGAGCACCGCGCCGAGCGCCGCCACGGTGGCGGGGCCGGAGCCCGAGATCGCGCCGAAAAAGCAGGCCACGATCACGCAGACAATGGCCATCCCGCCTCTTCTGTGGCCTACGCAGTCATCGATAAAGCGGACAAGGCGTCTGGAAATCCCGGCCTTTGCCATAATGTTTCCGGATAAAACAAAAAAGGGGATCGCAAGGAGCAGGAATTTCGCAATGCCTGTGTAGGTGTTCGTGGCGATGATGGAAAAGGAAAGCGCGGAATACTGCGGGAAAAAGGTGATCGCAGTGAAAAGGGAAAGCACGGCGCTCATTCCCAGACATATCGCAATGGGCGTTCCGAGGATCAGCAGGACAAAAAAGGAAATAAACAGGACAGCGGTGATCATTTGGACTCCTTCTTCTCATTCATAAAAAACAGGATGCAGCTTTCAATGAAATGCAGGATCATCGAGATCCCGCCGACGACGACAAAGCCCCAGAAATAAGCCTTTGGAATATGCAGGATCGGAGAGAAGGTGTGATCCGCCATTATCCGGTCGATCCCCTGCCAGGTAAGGATCAGGGAAAAGCATATGCAGAAAACGGTTTCCAGAAGCTTAAAGACCTTGCGCACACTGGGGCTTACGATGTCTGTAAAGAGGGACAGCCCCACCAGCTCGGACTTCCTGGCCGCCACGCCCACCGCGAGAAGGGAAAGCAGCACGAAGGTGGCCACAACGATCTCCTCCGTGAATCCCCAGGAATGGGCGAAGACCTTTCTGGCGATCACATTGCCGAAGGTCAGCGCCAGCACCAGAATAAAGGAGAGGGCGAGGACGATCTTTTCGATCCAAACCACCACGCCCATGATCTTCTGATAGATTTTCATCACATTCACCTGTAATATTGAAGCGCAGCAAAAGCACTGCAATCATAAGATTGAACAAAAGCTTCCCTATTATATATTTACGGAATGAACCCCGTCAAGGATAACCGGTATGAAGCTGTTTCACACCCTTGCCGTCACGATCGTAAACGCGCACCAGACAAGCAGGATCGCCATCGCTGCGTTGATCTGACGGTAGAAGCGGGAATAGGCGGGGCGCAGCATGGAACCGAGAAGCGCCCAGACCAGGTTTCCGGTGCCGCAGCAGAGGGTCATGGATACGGCAAAGAGAGGAATCAGGATAAACTGCGGGAAGAAAACTCCCGCCGAAAGGAAATAGCCGGGATAGGCTGCCAGTCCGAGCATCAGCACCTTCACATTTAAAAACTGAAGCAGAAATCCCTCCTTAAAGCACGGAAGCTTTTCCGCGCCGGCTTCGCCCGCATTGTCAGCAGGCGGCTTTCTGAGCAGGGTCTTTACGGCCAGATACAGGATATAGGCAGCTCCCGCATATTTAAAGACCGGCACGATCGTCGGCAAAAGAGCGCTTAAAAACCCCATAAAGGCGGCGGATATGCTCATGACGGCGATAAGCCCCGTCCAGATCCCGGCGATCAGCGGGAGGCATTTCCGGAAGCCGCTCCTGCCGGAGATGCTCATCAGCAGCACA
>CAMOOZ010000080.1 GCA_946621895.1 uncultured Lachnospiraceae bacterium
CCGCCGGAAAGCGTCGTGGAGGGCTGCCCCAGCTTGATGTAGGAAAGTCCCACATCATAAAGCGTTTTGATCTTATTCTCGATGGAGAGCAGGTTTTCGAAAAAGCCCAGTGCCTCCTCCACCGTCATATCCAGCACATCGTAAATGGATCTTCCCTTATAAAGCACCTCCAGCGTTTCCCTGTTGTACCGCTTGCCGTGACACACCTCACAGGGCACATACACATCCGGCAGAAAGTGCATTTCGATCTTGATGATCCCATCTCCGCCGCAGGCTTCGCAGCGCCCGCCTTTTACATTGAAGGAAAAACGCCCCTTCTGATAGCCTCTGGCCCTGGCATCGGCCGTGGCAGCGAAAAGCGTGCGGATCATGTCAAACACGCCGGTATAGGTGGCAGGATTGGAGCGAGGCGTCCTGCCGATGGGGGACTGGTCGATATCAATGACCTTATCCAGCTGCTCCGCCCCTTCAATTCCGCCATGCTTTCCGGGAATCACCCTGGCGCGGTTCAGCCTTTTGGAAAGGGCCTTGTTCAGTATCTCATTCACCAGGCTGCTCTTTCCCGAGCCGGACACCCCCGTGACACAGGTAAACACGCCAAGGGGAAACTCCACATCGATCCCCTTCAGATTATTCTCCTGCGCTTTTTTCACCTTCAGCCAGCCCGTCGGCTCTCTTCGCTGCTTCGGCACCTCAATCTTCAGCTTCCCGGCCAGATACTGCCCGGTGATCGAGTTCCTTGCCTTCATCAGCTCCTTTGCCGTGCCCTGGGCCACTACCTCGCCGCCGTGGCTTCCGGCGCCCGGCCCGATATCCACGATGTGGTCCGCGGCCAGCATCGTGTCCTCGTCATGCTCCACGACGATCAGCGTATTGCCCAGATCCCGCAGGCTTTTTAAGGCGGCCAGCAGCTTGTCGTTATCCCGCTGATGAAGGCCGATGGAGGGCTCGTCCAGAATATAGCATACCCCCACCAGCCCCGAGCCGATCTGCGTGGCCAGGCGGATGCGCTGTGCTTCACCCCCGGAAAGGGAGGCCGTGCCCCGGGATAAAGTCAGATAGTCTAACCCTACCTCGAAAAGAAATTTCACTCTGGCCCTGATCTCCCGCAGGATCTGTTCGCCGATCAGCAGCTGCTGGGCGCTGAGCTGCAGGCCGTCCAGCCACTGCAGCAGTCCCTTTACGGAAAAGGAGGTGGCTTCAAAGATGTTTTTCTCTCCGATGGTCACCGCAAGGCTTTCGGCCTTTAAGCGCTGGCCCTTGCATAGTCTGCAGGGCGTGATCCGCATGAATTCCTCATACTCCGCCTTTGCGGAATCGGAATATGCCTCCCGATACCGTCTTTCCGCATCCTTGATCAGGCCCTCAAACAGGATCGGATAATCCCCCTCTCCACGCTGGCCCTTATAATGCACGTTCACCGTCCTGGCGTTTTTGCCGTGGATGAGCATTTCCTTTACCTCTTCGGAAAGCTCTTCAAAGGGCGTCTCCAGACTGAAGCCATACTCCTTCGCAAGCGCCCTTAAGATCGCATTCGTAAAGCTCGTGCCGCTGCCCGAGGACTGCCAGCCCAGCACCTGGATTGCCCCATCCTTTAAGCTCAGGCTTTTGTCCGGGATGATCAGCTCTTCGTCAAATTCCATCTTATAGCCAAGCCCCGTGCATTCCGGGCATGCACCGAAGGGATTGTTGAAGGAAAAACTCCTTGGCTCGATCTCACTGATGCTGATCCCGCAATCCGGGCAGGAAAAGCTCTCGGAAAAGGTCAGCATTTCTCCGCCGATTACCTCCACGAAGCAGAGGCTCTCCGAAAGCTTTAGCGCCGTCTCCATTGAATCGGTAAGCCTGCGCTCAATGCCGGGTTTGACGATCAGCCTGTCTACCACGATCTCGATATTATGCTTGATATTCTTCTCCAGGCTGATCTCTTCGGACAGCTCATAGAGGTTTCCATCCACCCTGGCGCGGACAAAGCCGTTCTTTGCGGCCCTCTCCAGCACCTTTTCATGAGTCCCCTTGCGCCCTCTGACCACCGGGGCAAGAATCTGGATCTTTGTTCCTTCCGGCAGCGCCATGATCTGATCCGTCATCTGATCCACGGACTGGCGTTTGATCTCCCTGCCGCATTTCGGGCAGTGCGGGATCCCAATCCGGGCATAGAGCAGGCGGAAATAATCGTAGATCTCCGTCACCGTCCCCACCGTGGAACGGGGATTCCTGTTCGTCGATTTCTGATCGATGGAGATGGCGGGAGAAAGACCCGTGATCTTTTCCACATCCGGCTTTTCCATCCGCCCGAGAAACATCCTGGCATAGGAGGAAAGAGACTCCATATACCTGCGCTGCCCCTCGGCGTAGATCGTGTCAAAAGCCAAAGAGGACTTGCCGGAGCCGGACAGGCCCGTCAGCACCACCAGCTGATTCCGCGGGATATCCAGATCGATATTCTTCAGATTATGTTCCTTTGCGCCCCGGATACTGATCATGCCGTCCGGGGCCTTGATCCTCGGCATTCTGCTTTTTTCCATGCCGCAAGTATACACTGCCGGAGAAGCAAATGCAATAGAAAAATCGAATATATTTTCGATTTTTTCTATAGACCACGGAGGCGCTTTCTGTTATACTTTTCTTCATGACTCGCCGTCACAGGCCATGTATGAAAAAAGCAATGGCGGTAAGAAACGGAATATGAAAGATTTCCGCATATTCGGAACATCGGTTTCCGCGAAATCCGCCATTATAAGGAAAGGAAGCAGGCAATGAAATCAGATATCGAGATCGCGCAGGAGGCCACCCCGCTCCCTATCGGACGGATCGCAGATAAGCTGGGGATCCCCGAGGCTGCGCTGGAGCCCTACGGAAAATGGAAGGCAAAGATCAATTTAAAGGAACTGCCGGCAGCCGCAGAAAAGCAGGGGAAGCTGATCCTTGTCACCGCGATCAACCCCACGCCGGCAGGCGAAGGAAAGACCACCACCTCCATCGGACTGGCGGATGCCCTGAGCAGAAAAGGAAAAAAGACCTGTCTCGCGTTGAGAGAACCCTCGCTGGGGCCGGTCTTCGGCTTAAAGGGCGGCGCCGCGGGCGGCGGTTACGCGCAGGTGATCCCGATGGAGGATATCAACCTGCATTTTACCGGGGATTTCCACGCGATCGGGGCTGCGAACAACCTGCTCTGCGCGATGACCGACAATTCCATAAAACAGGGCAACCCGCTGAAGCTCGATCCCACGCGGATCCGGATCCGCCGCTGCGTGGATATGAATGACCGGGCCCTGCGGAATGTCGTGATCGGTCTCGGCGGTCCCGGGGACGGCATGCCCAGACAGGACGGGTATGACATCACCGTGGCCAGCGAGGTCATGGCCGTATTCTGCCTGGCAAAGGACCTGCAGGACTTAAAGGCGCGCCTGGGCAGGATCATCGTGGGCTATACCGCTCCTGCCGACGGAGGCAATGCCGTGACCGCGCATGACCTGCATGCGGAGGGCGCGATGACAGCCCTCTTAAAGGATGCGCTGATGCCCAATCTCGTCCAGACGCTGGAGCATACCCCGGCCTTTATCCACGGCGGACCCTTCGCGAATATCGCCCACGGCTGCAACTCCGTGATCGCCACGCGGACCGCCCTTTCCCTTTCCGATTATACCGTCACAGAGGCCGGCTTCGGCGCGGATCTGGGTGCAGAAAAATTTCTGGATATCAAATGCCGGATGGCGGGACTCTGGCCTGATGCCTGCGTGCTCGTGGCCACGATAAGGGCGCTTAAGCACAACGGCGGCGCAGCGAAGGAAGAGCTCGGAAAGGAAGATCTGGAAGCCTTGAGCCGCGGGGTCGCGAATCTGGAAAAGCACATCGAAAATCTGACAAAGGTATATGCGCTGCCGCTTGTCGTCGCGGTAAACCGTTTTCCCACCGACACCGAAGCCGAATTCGAAATGGTGAAGGAGCGCTGCGCGGTGATGGGCGTAAAAGCCATTGTCTCCGAGGTATTCGCGAAGGGGGGCGAGGGCGGACAAGCTCTTGCGGAGGAAGTGCTTTCCCTCTGTGAACAGAATAACGAAAAAAAGCAGAACTTCGCTTACGAGCTGACCGATTCGATCGAGGAAAAGATCAGCAGTCGCGCGCTGCGAATCTACGGCGCAAAGAATGTCGAGCTTTCCGCCTCTGCGAAAAAGCAGGTAAAGGCACTCACTGAGCAGGGTTTTGGCGAAGTCCCCGTCTGTATGGCAAAAACGCAGTATTCTCTTTCGGACGACCCGAAAAAACTGGGTGCGCCGAAGGATTTCACGCTGAATGTGCGCGAGATAAAGATCAGTGCCGGCGCAGGCTTTCTCGTGGCCCTCACCGGCGAGATCATGACGATGCCCGGCCTGCCGAAAAAACCGGCTGCGGAGGGGATCGATGTGAACGCGGAAGGAAAGATCACGGGGCTTTTTTGAAAACAGGCATTTTGCCTCGTTTATTTATTCGCCCAGACTTTCCGTCAGCGCGAAGAAGAGCTTATGCGCATCCGTGTAATCCCGTGAGAGAAACCGGGGCCTGAAAAAAGGCCCCGGTATGCTTATGTTTGTTTCCGAAATTATAAAGCCGCTTCCCTCTGCAGCGCTTCAACCTGCTTTACGGAAAGGCCGGTGTTTTCCGCAACTGCGGCTACCCCTATTCCGTACAAAAGCAAATTTTTAGCAACTCTGCGCTGAGTCTTTTCCTTCGCCTCCTTCGCTGCCTCCTTCGCTAC
>CAMOOZ010000081.1 GCA_946621895.1 uncultured Lachnospiraceae bacterium
AAATGGGCCGACATGTACAGGAGAAGGCTTTCGCTGACCTATAAGCAGCCGTTTCTTTTGAAATACAAGACGGTGATCCTGTCCGGCATATCCATTCTTACGACGATCGCTCTTCTTGGCGAGGCGCTGAACAATGGGCTTTCGCCGGAGGATTATCTTTCCTTCATGTCGGCATTTTCCCTCGTTATGACGGTCACCTTGAGTCTTACGGATATCATGGACAATATGTTTCTGACCCGTTTCCTTTGCAGGAGCGTGTATCCCATCTTTACCGCACAGACTGAAGAGACCGAAGCGCTTGAATATATCCAACGCCTTCAGGGGGAGATCAAGCTGGAGAATATATATTTTTCATACGACGACGATATGACAGGATGTTTAAAGGACATCTCTTTAAATATCAGAAAAGGGGAAAAGCTTGCGATCGTCGGGGAAAGCGGCTGCGGAAAAAGCACGCTCTTAAAAATCCTGATCGGTCTTGAAAAGCCGGATTCGGGAACCGTCTGCTACGACGGAAAACCCATAGACTCCCTGAACCAGAAATCCCTCAGAAGGTGCATTGGATCGGTTTTTCAGTTCAGCCGTGTCTTTCCGGGAACGATCGCAGATAATGTGGCATTCGGAAATAACGAAGATCCCGGAGAGAAAAAAATCTGGGAGGCTTTGGACAATGCTGTGATAGGGGATTTCATACGAACACTTCCGCTCGGACTATACACCGAGATCTCCGAATCAAATTCCAGAGGCTTTTCCGGAGGACAAAGACAGCGCATCCTTTTGGCGCGGGCTCTCCTCGATCATCCGAAGGTTCTGATCCTTGACGAGGCGACGTCAGCACTTGATAACGTGACACAGAAAAAGGTTCTGGAAAATATCGGAAAGCTGAATTCTACAGTGGTGATGGTTGCGCACAGGCTCTCCACGGTCAGGGATTTTGACAGGATCGTTCTGATGGAGAAGGGAAGGATTGTGGAAGAAGGGACATATCAGGAGCTGATGGAAAGAGGCGAAGGATTTGCAAGGCTTGTAAAAAAACAGATGCTGTAACAGCATATAAAAAAGGCTGCGGGACACTCCACCTGAAACCGGTGACGATTAAGCAGCTATTCGCACATATACAAAAATTTCCACCTGTGCGGTTGACGATTATAAACAGCTTCTGGATGAATGTCGGAAGATGGCGCAGTTTTTTCCGGATTATCTGCACTGCAGCCCCAGAGAAGCGGTGCGGTTATCCAAACGGGAAGCGGAGGTCCTGTCCATGCTCTGTGCCGGCATGACCACAGAGGTCTTCAGATCCTCAAAGCCTCTCCAGAAACGCCTCTTTGGTAAGCTCGCCCCTTGCAAACGATAAAAGAAGCGGGGCAGCGGACTGAAGGACGGTGCAGGCGGCGGCAAAGCCCTGATCAAGACTCTCCAGCAGCGTTTTATCCGCTGTCAGGGCACTGAAAAGCAGTTCCTGATGAAAGATCAGCTCCGCGGGCACGCCCTCCTCATCCGGGGCCAGGAAAAAGGAGCCCATGGGAATGGCCGCGTTCAGCATTGAGGAGGCGCTCATTAAGTCCGTCTTTTGCGCCGGGGAAAGCGACCCCAGCGCCATACAGTCAAATTCCAGACGGATGAGGCGGATCCCCTTCAGCTCTTCCGCCAGGGGGAGAAAGGTGATATCCCCGTAGATCTCTGTCTCCGGGATCAGCTCCGGAAGCATGAAGGTAAGCCGGTCCTCCTCTTCCAAAAGTCTGGAAGGGATAAACCGCTCTTCAAGGATCTGATTGAAACTGCGCAGAAGCGTCTTCATTTCTAAACCTCCATGCCTAGTCTTTTTTCAAACCTCCCAGCATGCCGCTAAGCGGCAGCCTGGCGCTGTATGCCGGCGGCATATCGTGATCAAACATCGCGATCGCGGTCTGAGCCTGCGGGGGCCGGCTGTCGTTCTTTCATTTAGACTGCCTTATCCGCCCAGTCTTGCGGCGATGGCCTGGATCGTGGGACGCCTTTCCTCATTTGCTTTGTCTGAGCTCGTGGGGTATCTTACCGCCAGCCCAAGCCCCTTCACAAACTGGAAACAGCCCACTACCATGGGATCCTTCGAGGCAGGCTCCGAGAACCAGTGAAAAAATGGTTTTCCCTGGGCGTCAAAGAAAAGATTCTGATAGATAAAGCCCGCGTATTTCCCGACGATGTGTTTATACATTCCCTTAAAGGTGGCAAAGCCCAGCTCCGCCGCCAGATGATTCATAATACTCTTTTTTAATTCGAGGGTCTGCAGCTCCTCTTCCATCGGGGGAACTGTTCCTGGGAAAAGCGTTTCCCCTTCTTCGGTAAGCCAGGAGAGATCCTCCAGATTTAAGAACTCCTCCACGCTTTTGCGCTGGGAATGGCTCTTCATACAGTAATCCGTAAGCTTTGCCGTGAGGGTCAGTCCGAGAGAGGCCACGGCCAGTGTAAGGCCCACGCCCGCGGAGGAGGTCAGGGCAGCCCCCAGGGAGACGGAATTCGAGGCCAGGGAAAACAGGGTTCCCACCCGCTGCCTGCCCTTATTCCGGTTATCCAGCTTTGCCATGTTATCCAGGTACATGGCCTTTCGTTTGTCCTTTTCCGAATCGCCGAGCCGTTCCTTTACTTTGGAAAACTCCTCCAGCGCCTTATCCTGATGATGATCATGCTTGAGCTGGACGGCGATATCCGCAAGATCCAGGACGATCCCTGTCCCTGCCATTATCGTCCCCGCAGCCTGAAGCCCCGTTTTCATCCCGGCGATTGCCCCGGACCAGGCCTGGGAGCCCATCATGGCGTCGGCAATATGGGAGGCAAAGACCAGATTGGTGACGCCGCTGCCGATCCCCACGCCAACTCCTGCCAGGCCCCTGACGGTCTTTCCCGCCGTCAGCCACATATCCGTTTCCCCGAAATTCCCGGAACGGATCATTTTCACGGCTCCGATAGCGCCCTTTACGGCCCCGATCGCATTGATACAGCCGCCGATCGTGAGCAGGGTCCCGGTGGTATAATTGGCTCCGGCCAGAAGTCCGTTTAAGGAGTGCTC
Source organism: uncultured Lachnospiraceae bacterium (assembly GCA_946621895.1). The sequence continues at coordinate 3,047 of CAMOOZ010000081.1, forward strand.
CTGAAAAAGGCCCTGCACCGTCGGATCTGTTCCGGTCAACTGACCGCGTATCCCCATTTTGTAAATATCCGCGGCAAAAAGCTTGGGGATCAGGTTGACCTTGCTGAAAAGAGCCGTGGCCTGAGAGCCTGTAAACAGAAGATCCGAGGCGGCCTTGCTCGTTTCCGAAAAGCCATTGGGCTTCCCCTTTGCTTTCAATGCTTTCGCGGAAGCAGGGGCATTGGAGGCGTAGAACTGCCTGGTCTCATCAATGGTCCGGGAAAGGGCCAGATCCTGCTTTTTTAAGATCTCCATCGCCGCGGCGGCTTCTTCGGCCTTCTGCTCGGCTGTCTTCTTCCGGTACCATTTCGTGGTAAACCAGGCGTTATCCCGTTCCTGAACGGCCTCATGACACGCCGTAAGGGCCAGGAGGGCTTTCTGCATGCTGCGATCCCGCTGTTCCTCCATCGTGAAGACATTCCGGGTCTTTTGGTTGAATTCCTGCAGGAGCCTGTCCTTATCCTCAAACTGGACAGTGTCGCTAAGAATAATGAGAAAATACTCCTGCGTGAGCTTCAGCCACAAAGCGAAAACATCAAACGCCTCAGCGTTTCTTGGCTGGATGTACAGTCAAAACTCAAATCAGGCGAAATTGCCATTGAATTCCTTTGCTATGACAACAATCAGTACGCCGCTCTGATTTTAAAATCCGACTTCAAGTCGCCCAAGTTGGTCTTATTGCCAAACATCTCAAATTCAATAATTGATAGTGAAAATAAT
>CAMOOZ010000082.1 GCA_946621895.1 uncultured Lachnospiraceae bacterium
GAGGAAGCTGACCAGGAAAGCGAAGAAGAACACGGCTTTGGCTATATCCCTGAAGAAATTGATGAGGAAATCCTCGTCAGGATTCCGGCTGTTTCCTGGCAGGAGGGATTAAGAAGGAGAGTGGAGACTAATGAAGAGGACTCGGAACTCAGGTCCTCTTTTTTATTGGCGGAAGCTGGAAACCTATCTATTGTTTCATGTGGGAAGATGTCCGAGAAATCGCAGAGCCAACCGCAAAACAGCCCGTTATCCGCCTCCGACTATGAGATCGTCCCCGGTACCTTTATCAATAATGTAAAACCCGGCACCGCAAAGGTCACGATCAGAGGGAAAGGGAATTACGGAGGAATGGCTGTTATCAGCTTTAAGATCGGGAACAGTATAATTTAGCCCGCTTCAGCGAAACAAAAGGAGACGTTGAATCAATGGCATTTTTGTTTTCAGGTTTATACGAAGCTATTCCGGATGTTGATTTATATCTGGAACGAATTGATTATAACGGTGATAGAACGCCGACGCTGGATAATCTGAAAAAACTCATACAAAAAAACCTGACCCATATTCCGTATGGTAATCTGGATTTTTTTCCGGTTCAAAGCTGTGCTTCCCTGGCGATTCCGGATATTTTTGAAAAAATCATTATTTCTCATGGCTGCGGCGGATGCTTTGAGATCAATATGCTGTTTTTTGAACTCTTGAAATCCCTGGGCTATAAGCTGTTATGTGAAGGAACAGGTTCCATTCATGCAAAAGCTATGTTTTTATATCTCCACCCTGCGCCTAGGCGGCGCGGAGCGGGTGCTTTATAATCTCGCGGAGCATTTTTATTCCCGGGGCTATGGCGTCACGATGGTCACGACCTTTAAAAAGACCACGGAGAAGGAATTTCCTTTAAGCCCCGGGATAAAGCGGATCCTTTCCGAGCCCACGGAGCGCGAGTTCATGGGGGCGGAGTTTGCGTTGGAAAATGTCAATACATCTGAGCATACTCCGGAAGAGGATCCCTCATACAGCCATGCGCCCGCGGGAGGAGGCTTCAGGCGTCTGAAGAATTTCCGGATCCGCATGGAAAAGCTGAGGGCGATCTGGCGGCAGGAAAAGCCGGATCTGATCCTTTCCTTTGTGGGGAAAAACAACCTGATGGCGATCCTGAGCGCGGCGCCGATGGGGATTCCCGTGGTGGTCTCGGTCCGGGGGAATCCGCCCAACGAGTATGCCTCGCGCTTTATGAAGTGGGCTGCGGGAAGATGGTTTCCGAAGGCGGCGGGGATCGTGATGCAGACGGCGGCGCAGCGGGACTGGTTTCCGGAGAAGGTCAGGAAAAAGAGCGTGATCCTGCCGAATCCGCTGAATCCCGCGTTTTTAAGAGAGCCCGCGCCTTATCCGAGAAGGCATGAGATCGTGACATGCTCCGTGATGGGGGAAAACAAGAATCTTTCGATGCTGATCAGGGGCTTTGCCCTCTGCGCAGCGGATTTTCCGGACTGGCGGGTGGTGATCTATGCGCAGGGACCGGAGCGGGAAAAGCTTACGCGCCTGCGGGATGAGCTGGGGCTTGGGGAAAGGGTGCTGATGCCCGGGGAAAAGGAAAACATCCCTGCGCTGATCGCGGATGCCTCGATCTTCACGATGACCTCGTACACGGAGGGCGTCCCCAACGCGCTGATGGAGGCGATGGCCCTGGGCCTTGCCTGTGTGAGCACGGACTGTCCCTGCGGCGGGCCGGGGGAGCTGATCGAGGAAGGGGTAAACGGCATGCTCGTCCCCGTAAATGATGAAAAAGCGCTTGGTGAAAAGCTGAGAAGGCTGATGGAGGATGAAGCGCTGCGGGAGCGGCTCGGGAAAAACGCGTTAGAAATCAGGGAGCGGCTTTCGCCGGAAAGGGTGCTTGGGGAGTGGGAGGCTTATCTTGCGGGCTTGCTCCCGGGCGCTGCCGCGCGCTGAGTTCACCGCTCGGATATCCCTGACGGGCTTGCGCCTGCGCGCTGAACATCACCTCTTGGATATCTCCGACAGGCCTGCGCCGCGGCGTTACCGCGCGCTGATCTTCACCACCCAGATATCCCTGATTTTCTTTATGCAGCCCTCCTCCGGATAGACCGGCATGGCCCGGTATTCCGCGTTGTCCTCCAGATCGAAATGAGGAGGGGTCTTTAAGTCCACCCCCAGATAGGTATGGATAAAGGCGCGCCTCACGCCGGTGGTCAGCAGGCCGTACTCCGTGGCGATGCCGGAGAAATCCCGGTAAAGCTGATCATCCATGGAAAAGGAGGCGATGGGAGAGGGATTCTCCTGTTCCCAGATGTTTCCCAGAATCGCAGCCTGGTCGCCGTACCGAAAGCCGGGCGTATGCTCCAGCGCATAGAGTATCCGATTGTAATACGCCAGCGCATGCTCCTTCGCCAGCTCCATCCGCAGATAGGCCTGATTGACCAGGACAAAATCGGAAAAAGCGATAAGGATGAGCAGCAGGCCAACGGGAATACCCGTGTGCAGCTTTCTTAAAAAAGGGAGATGGCCGGCGCCGGGCAATCGGAGGGAGAGCCTGGCAAGGGGCAGCAGGAAGATAAAGGGCAGGCAGTACTGATAATACATCAGCGTGGACACATTCGCCTCCGGGCTCATCACATAGAAAAAGGCCAGCGAGGGCGGGAGCAGCATTACGAGAAAAAGCGCGGAAAGCACCACGGCGGGCTTTTTCAAAAGCCCTCTCCTCCTGAGCGCGAGCAGAAGCAGCAGGAAAAACGCGATCACGGCACTGATCTGCAAGGCGTGCATCCAGGGGGTCACAAAGCTCATCGGCCTTGTGACAAAGTATTCCGCGATCCGCTTATAGGTTCGGAAAAACTGTTTGAGCAGGATAAGGGGGTTTAAATTGCTGCCCAGATGCTCAAGACCGTTTTGCCCTTCGGTACGCATTTCCGGATGGATCGCGTAGGAAAGGGGCAGATAGATCAGGATCGAGAGCAGAAGCGACGCGATGCTCGCCACGCCGAGAAGGAACACCTCCTTTAACGGTTTTCCCTTTAAAAGATCCAGGATCAGACCGAAGACCAGCAGCGCGATGCCGAAGCAGATATAGCTCTGATAGGTGCCGAGGGTCAGGATAAAGCAGAGGATGGAGATCGGGAAGCCCCATGCGCCGGGGAAGCCCCGCCGCTTCCCGCTGCTTGCGGCGGGCATGGCGAAATGCAGCTTTTCCGCAAGGCGGCGCGGCCTGCTGCCGGCAGGCCGGTCCGGCTCCGCCGTTTTTCCCGGATGAAAAAAGGGCGGCAGCTCCCGTAAGGCAAGGGTGCCCAAAAGCAGGATCAGAAGCCCCGCCGCGTAAAGATCGATGGTGAACATGAAGCAGAAGGTGGAGGCAAGGCTGGGGAAGGTCATGAAGACCGCCCCTGCGCAGAGCCCTGCCGCGAGGCTCCTGATCTCCAGGATCCGGCAGATCAGCAGCACGCAGAGACTTAAGAGGAAAAGCGTGATCAGCCCGTTTGCCCAGGGCACGCTGAAGCGCCCGCCCAGTGGATGCAGCACATCCAGAAACCATCTGCCGTAAAGCGAGGACACGCCGGGCGTGTCGAAATTATTGATATCGTCCCAGTTCGGCAGCTTATGGGAAAGCATATAGGCATGGGTAAGAAGCCCGATGACAAAGCTGCCCGCAAAGATCAGCGCCTGTGTTTTATGCTTCTGCAGGAATCCAGACATTTTTTTGCAAATATTCCTCAGCTCCCCAGGCCTCTCTGACCCGGATCGTCTTGCCGTCTTTTTTCAGCACATGCACCTCCGGCAGATACCGGATAAACAGCGGATTTAACGCCATGGTATAGCCGCCGGCGGTTTCGTAGATCACCTTGTCCCCGGGATAAAGCGCCGGGGAATCCTCCAGCGGGAAGAGCTTATCATATTCCATGCAGGTAAATCCGGTGACCCACTGCAGCGGGATGTTCTCCCGCATATTCTCCGAACCGGAGAATTCGAGATGATGCGGATAGCTGTGCCGCGTCACCTGCGGATTCAGGTTCATGCGGCTCCCGTTCGTGACGAGAAAGCGGATGCCCTCCGCCTCCCGGACATCCAGCACCGTGGTATGAAAGGTGAAGCCGCCGGAACAAAGGCTGATCCCGGGCTCCGCGATCAGGCAGGTTTTCTCCGGGGAAAAGGTCTTTTTCAGCGCCTCTCCGATGGCGCCGAAATACTCCGCAAAGGAGGGACCGTTTTTTCCCCCGCCGTAAAAGCCGCCGCCGATATCCACATAGGAAAGCGAGAGACGGTATTTCTCCGCGATCCGTGCGGCCCCCTCCGCCAGCGCCTGATAGGTGGAAACAAGGCGCTTCTGCGTGGAACGGTGCATGTGCAGCCCTGTTATCCGCACCTGCGGATAGTAACGCAGGCGGTCGATCACCGCCGCAAGCTCGCCGGACTCCTCGGAAAAGCCGAAGCGGGAGGGCTCCTCGCCGGGAAGGGAAAGGTTTACCCTGATCCCCACGGAGACGGGAAAGGAAAAGCTCCCGGCCTCTTCGCCGAGCCAGTCCAGCTCATCATGGGAATCCAGGTTCACATATCCGCCGGCGGAAAGGACCCGGAAAAAAAGATCACTGTCCTTGATGGGCCCGTTGTAGATCATCGAGCCGAAGGGGAAACCGATGCGGGAAGCCAGCGCGGCCTCTGTCTCCGACACGACCTCTGCCAGCGCCCCCTTTTCCCGAAACCAGCTGACAAGCCAGGGCAGGGAATTGGTCTTTAAGGACCAGCCGATCTCAATATGCTCCCCCCAGGCTTCCTCCATCGCGGAGCGCAGGGAAAGCCAGTCCGCCTCAAGCTTTGCTTCATTGATCAGATAGTAGGGTGTTTTCATTCATCCATCTCCGCCTGGCAGACGGCAGCATGCGTTCAGCGATGTCGGCGCCGGGATCGGTGCAGTTCGGACCGC
>CAMOOZ010000083.1 GCA_946621895.1 uncultured Lachnospiraceae bacterium
GACCTGACCTATTACATCCGGGGAGGAAGGGTCTCCAAAAGCGCGGGGATGATCGGAAAAATGCTAAACATCTGTCCGCTGCTCAATGTGGATAAGGAGGGAAGGCTCACCTTAAGGGAAAAGCTTCGCGGAAAGAAAAAGGCCATGAGCCGGGTGCTTTCTTTAATGAAGGAGCATGCGGAGGGAGGCACTGATTATGCCGGCAAATGCTTCCTCTGCGAATCCCTCTGCATGGAGGACGCAAAGATGCTTGCGGGCATGATCGAAGAAGCTTTCCCGAAATTAAACGGCCCCGTGGAGATCTTTCCCATCGGCGCCACGATCGGCAGCCATACCGGCCCCGGCACCATCTCCGCCTTTTTCTGGGGGGACAGGCGCTGAGCAAATATCGGAAATGAATTATGCGTTTCCCATACATGACCGGATCATGGTCTTTGCCGAAAGAACCATTTCCGTTCCTGACCCAAGAGAGGATGCATTGCTGTTTATGACAAAAGAGGAAATCATTTCGCAGAGTCCCGAGGATGTCCGGCTGCAGAAAAACCGGTTTTCACTGCTTTGCAGCGGAAACGCCCTGATCACCTTCACGATCTGGACGGTCATACGCTCGCTCTTTCAGTTCAGTTATCAGTCAGACGCCGGAAGGGAGAACGGATCACTGATGATCCTTGCCATGATCATTCTGGCTTCAGGCATCATCGATGTGGCATTGAAGCTGATCGTCGGCATTTCGGCCAGGGCGGAGGGTCTGGGAAAGCACAGGAAAAAAACCTTTATCATCCCGGGGATCATCCTGATCGTATTTACCCTGTTTTCGCTGATCAACCAGGGGCCTTTGTTTTTTTTCTATTATTATGCGGACGAGGGACTGGTGAGCACGCTTGTATCCATGGCGGTGGAGGCCACCGTCCTGTTCGCGGAGCTGGATCTTGTCATTTCCGCGATCAATGTGAGAAGGATCGAAAATGCAGCTTGATTTTCATTATTATGCAACCTACTGCGCCGCTTATCTTGCGGGTTATTCCCCTGAGGAATGCATCGAGATCTGCTACAGCGCACAGTTTCCGGACAACTGCACCAGGACCTTTCTGGCGGGCGTAAAAGCCCCCTCTTCCGCCGCGACCACGCAGACGACACTGGAAATGGCCGAGGCGGACACCTCTCCCGTCGGGCTCCAGGACATCACGCGAATCTGGGCTTCCTTCCATTTTCTCCCCTGCGATCTGTACGCGGAGGTAAAAAAAGGGGGAAAACGATATAAAAACAAATACCGGCTGATCTGCAACCCCAATGGCGCCCTTTTAAAAGACACCATCGAGCTTGCCAAAGGGAAAAGCCTGCAGGCTGTCGGCGTGGCCATGCATATCCTTGCGGACACCTGGGCCCACCGGTATTTTGCGGGAACGCCGTCGCTGGTGATCAACAGCACCAATCACTGCTTCTATGAGGTCCTTGAACAGGATGGAAAATGGACGACGCGGCAGGTGAATTTCAAGCATACGCCCGGCGATGACATCGAAAACGCCGCTTATATCAACAGCGTTAATGCAAACAGCGAAAATTCCGTCATGAATCTGGGGCATGGGCGTGCCGGACATCTTCCGGACTACAGCTTCCTGCGATACAAATACATGCCGGCATGGAATGATTATCGCTTCATTTACAAAGACAATCCCGATGATTATTATCATGCCTTCTGCCAGATGATCTATGCGATGAAATACCTCCGAGGCAGCACAGACGCCTTTGCCACCGGCATATATGACACACAGGCGGCTGAGCCGTATCAGGCTGAGATCATGGGGATCCTTACCAAACGGCAGACCGATTCCTGCGCAGACTGGAAGGCATTTGGCGAAAAGCTCTCCGGCTGCGGGATCCCGGATTTTACCGTGGAACTTTTCCGCGGGGAGTATGAAAGCGCGTCCGCGGACGAAAAGGACGCGACGGGCTTAGGGAAATTCATTATTGCCGCGCTCGCGCAGAAAAGTATGGTCACGAACAGGATCTACAGATCCGGAAATCTGCTGGCCGGTTATTCCGCGGAATATGACGGGAAAAAAAGGGGGATCAGTGACTTTTTCAAGCTCCTGCAGAATCGTGGCCGGGGAGGTGTCGAATGAGAAAACTTGCAAGAATCCGAAATCTGCTTCTCGGCCTGCTCATGTTCGCCTTTGCCGCTGTCCTTTTCCTGGAGCCGGCTTCCGGACCGCTGCTGGTCATTCTCATCCTCGGCGCCGGTCTCCTCATCATCGGCCTCCATACGGTGTATTTTTACATTACCATGGCAAGACACATGGTCGGCGGAAAGAAAACCTTTTACCGGGGGATTCTGATCCTCAGTCTGGCAGCTGTCCTGCTGTCCGGCTACAGCGGATCGGGGGCGATGATCCTCCTCTATCTGCTGGGGTCTTATGCGATCGCGGGAGTCATCGATATCATCAGGGCGCTCGATCTCAAAAAAGAAGGAGCGCCATGGAAGCACAGAATGGTCAGCGGCCTGCTCTCCATCGTCATTCTGCTGGCTGGCATTTTCTACAGGGATAATCCCCACACGGTGGTCTACATATTCTGCGTCGGCCTGCTCTATTCAGGCCTTTACCGGATCATTCTGGCCTTCCGGAAAACGGCGATCATTTATATACCGGAATAGGATCGCCGATCAACATTTTTCTTCGCGCCTCCTGCGCTGCGGAAAGGAATAAAACAATGCGAAAAAGGTCGAACAGGAAAAAAGCAATGGAGAGGGAAAGGATGGAAAAGAAAATGGAAGAAAGAGAAATAACAGAAAAAGAAACACTGGAAAAAGAAATGATGGAAAAGAAAACAGAGGAAATCGTACAGTCCGCGGATGCGGCGGAGACGCAGCTGGTGGAAACGGGAAATAACGCGCTGCCTGTGGAAACAGCTGCAGACACCCTCCCCGCGGAAACGGAAAAGGATGCGCTGCCCGCGGAAACGGCAACAGATACCCTTCCTGCGAAAACGGAAGGCGTTTTTCCCCGTTTTCTGGAGAATGTGAAGCTGCTTCCCCGCCTGATCACAAAGCCGTCAACGGCCGGCGCGGAGTTTGTCCGGAGGCATCCCGTGAATGCGGCTGTTTTTGCCCTGCTTTTGCATGGCCTGGCAGCGGGATTCTATGTGCTCAGCCTGTTTCACAGCCTGAACGGCATGCTCCTCGATCTGCTGTTGAATCTGAGTGCCGGCGTGCATCAGGGGCTCTCCGCGCTGTCCGCAGTCATTCAGGATCTCGCCGGGAATCTCATCAGATCGCTTTTATCCATTATCCCGGAAGTAGGGGGGCGTCTCGGTGATTCCTTAAGCGGCGCCGCAAACTCGGGGATCGATTATATTGCGGGAATGTTTTCCATGCAGGTCACGGATTTTCTCACCAAGCTTTACCATGC
>CAMOOZ010000084.1 GCA_946621895.1 uncultured Lachnospiraceae bacterium
ACGACCCTTTCCCCGTTTACCCGGATCTCGCCGGAGGTGGGCTGCTCCATGCCGAAGAGCATTTTCATCAGCGTGGATTTACCGGCGCCGTTTTCTCCCATCAGGGCGTGGATCTCGCCGGGAAACAGGTCGAAATCCACATCCCTGTTGGCCGCAACCCCGTTGCCGTAGACCTTGTTGATCTTTATCATCTGCACCGCGTACTTTGCCACAGCCTTTTTCCCCTGTTCCGAAGCGAAGCGAAGCGAAGGAACCGCGAGGCAAATGTCAGATTTGCCGATGCGATTCAAATCGGTGACGCTCCGGCACCGATTTGGGGTTGGAAAAAATGCCATCGGGCATTTTTCCCAACCTTCCCCCCTGTTCCGAAGCGAAGCGAAGGAACCGCGTTCCTCAGGGCCTTACCGCTTCCCTTAAGGCCACCGCGCCATCCGGGTCCGTCAGCGCGCTGGGCACCTGGATGGAGCCGTTCCGCACGCCTGCTTCCGCATCCGCCACAGCCTGCTTCGTCTCAGGGCTTGCGTACTTATCGAAGTTTTTGTCCGTCACGATCCCGACGCCGCCTTCCTCAAGTCCCAGCGTGACCTTCTTGCCCCAGTAGGTGGTCCCGGCATCCCATTCATCAAAGATCCAGATCAGGGAATTGCCCACATTCTTCAAGCCGGAGGTCAGCGTGATCGCAGCCATATCGGAGGAGAAGGTCAGCTCCTGATCGGAGTCCACGCCGATGAACCAGGCCTTTCCTGTCTCCAGGGCAGCCTCGGCGGCGCCGTTTCCAGCATTTCCAGCCACCCCCCAGATGATATCGCATTTATTGTCATTGATCATCGAAATGCCGTATTCCTTGGCGATGGCCGTGTCCACATAATCATTGGTATAACGCGTATCCACTTTGATATCCGGATTCACGGACTGGGCGCCGGTGATGAAGCCATAGAGGAAATCGTTGATCACGGGGCTGTCTATGCCGCCCACAAAACCCACCACGGGCTCTTCGTTGATCTTATCCAGCGAGGTGTCCGTGGTCATATGGGCTGCAAATACGCCGACCAGATAGCCCATGTCATTCTGCCTGTAGGTCACATTGACCACATTCGCGTTTTCCCCCACATAGGTGTCGTCGTCAAAGATCAGATACTTCTGGTCCGGATAGTTCGTGGCCGCCTCCTTCAGATAGTCCGGCATCTGGTAGGTCCCGCAGATGACCAGGTCGTATTCTCCGGAATCGGAAACCTCATCCAGCGTGGAAGCCCAGCGGGGCTGATCGGCCTCGGTGCCGCCCATCTCGATGGTCCTTAAGGTGATCCTGCCGTCCGCCTCAAGCTGCTCAAGGCCGGCCTCGGCAGAATCGAAGAAGGATTTGTCCCCGAGATTTCCGTTTACCAGATAGACCACATTATAGACCTTTCCGGCCTCGGCGCTGCCTTCCGCAGGCGCCGCCTCCGTTTCGGCTGCCGCGGGCGCCTCCGCATCTGCCGCGGGCGCCTGCGCCGTCTCCGCAGGGGCCGCAGGGGCCGCAGGGGTGTCGGTGCTTCCGCCGCCTCCGCAGGCGGTCACTGAGAGGACCATGAGTCCCGCGAGGAGAAGTGACAGTTTCTTTTTCATAATAGCCTCCTTCTGAATCACTTTGCGTGAAGATCACTATTCACCATTTCGCAGCTCATCGCAATGTGTTTTGCCATACAACCGGAGTCAGCGATGAAAGCCGGCTTTCATTGCGCAGCGCGAAGTTCGACCGTGAACAGCGTAATGTGTGGGTTCCTGCAGCCAGGAGCTGTCCGGCACGAACAGTCCTCCGGGCTTTATGCAAATTGCCCAAAAACAGTGTCTATTATGTTTCTGATTTTATAGTTTTTTATTACGGGTGTCAACGCATCCCGGAAACGCCTGCCACAGACCGAAAAGTCCGAGGGCAAAGGAGAAGAGCCCGGTAAGCGGATTTAAGAACAGGCTGCCGAAGTCCAGCGCGCTGATCAGGTAGACCGTCAGGTTGGAGAACATATGCATCAGAAAGGAGATCCCCGGATTCCGGGCCTTCAGCGCAAAAACGGCAAGCAGGACACCCATGCAAAAAGCGTAGAGCCCCTGAACGATATTCCCGTGGGCGAGGGCAAAAACAAACGCGGAAAAGAAGATGAATAGTCTTCCGGCAGCCTTCGGGGAAATGCTTTTCCGCAGAAAATGCTCCGGCAGAAGGCAGAGCAGGAAGCGAAAGATAAACTCCTCCAACAGGGGCGCAAGGAAACAGAAAAGCACGACGCCCCAAACAAGCGGCGCCTCCGCCTCCTTTTCCGCGACCTGCTGAAAGCCCGGGGAAAGGGCCGGGAGCGGCGTGTTCAGGATCAGCACATTCAGGGCGGTCCCGAAGCCGACGGCAGAGCAGACCCCGCCGAGGTAAAGCCTGAACCTGCTGCCATGGCCTGTCTGCGCAGGCTTGCTCTCCGCCGGGATCAAGGCAGCCTCTCCTCTTTGTTCAGCGCAAGAGAATAGATCAGTTTTTCCTTCACCCGCATGCCGGTCAGCTGGTGAAGCGCCCGCGCATAATAATCCAGCTGGGTCTTATACCTGCGCACCAGCTCCTCGCCCGTCCTTACCCGGTCCGTCTTATAGTCCATGACCACAAGCTCCCCGTCCTCCTCAAAATAGGCGTCGATGATCCCCTGGATCAGCACGAGCTCGTCTTCGGGAAAGGCCGGATCCTGCTCGGAGGCCGGGATCCCGATCACGAAGGGCCTTTCCCGGAAAAGCTTCCCCTCCCGCAGGGCAGCGCCCATCCGCGCGGCAAGGGGAGAGCGCAGAAAAGCCATGAGCCGCGCGGGATCCAGCACGGCGCGCTGCTCTTCCCGAAGCCTGCCGGAGGCGGTGAGGCGGTCAAGCTCCTCCTGCAGTCGCTGCGCATCGTGCTCCGCGTTCAGATCGATCAGCTCCAGCGCCCTGTGATAAGCGCTTCCCCGGAAGCTTCCGGTCACGGCCTCCTCACTTCCCGCAAACCGGGGCAGGATCTCCTCATATGATCCTCCGGGGGATATTTGCTCTTCCTCCGGCCATGCGGGCTTTCCCTCATCCGCGATCTCCAGCACCTTGCCCTCCATCGCCTGCATCTTCAGTCTGGTCACGGTGGTCTTCGTATAGAGTCCCGCAAGCTGCGCAAACGGATAGCGCCAGGCAAAGCGTTCCCTTATCGTCTCCGCCAGCGCGAGGTCCTCCTGCGTTTCAGGGGGCGCGGGATGAAGGAGCCTTTCCCTTTTCTCCGCAAGGGAATACGCCCCCTCCTTTACGGCGCCGGCCGGCTTTTCCTCCTGCAGGCAAAGCGCCAGCACCTGCTCATGGTAAAGCGGTCCCTCCGGCCTTTCCATGTCCTCCTCAAGGAGGGGGTCGGCGGCCCTGTTTCGGCTGATCGCCGCCAGGATAAGGTCCAGAAAGGATCCCGCGGAGAGCAGCTCCGCCGGCGGGATCGCCTCCTCTTCCCTGCCAAAAAGGGCGCTGTGCTTTGCGATGGCCTTCGCGGGATCTTTGACGCAGCCCGTCAGGATCAGCTTTTCCCGGGCCCTCGTCATCGCCACATACAGAACCCGAAGCTCCTCGCCAAGGGCTTCCCGCTGCAGCTTTCCTGCGATCACATGGCGCTTCAGGGATCTGCGCCGGATCCTGTCTGCCCCGATCAGGTCCATCGCCGCCCCGGTGTCCATATCCGCAAGGACGCGCTCCCGCTCATCCATCCGGTTAAAGCGTTTCTGCAGCCCGGAAACAAAGCAGATCGGAAATTCCAGCCCCTTGGAGCCGTGGATGCTCATGATCCTGACCACATCCGCCTTCTCATCGGCGCCGCCGCCTCGCCCTCAGCCACCTTCCACTTCTACAGCCGGTCCAG
>CAMOOZ010000085.1 GCA_946621895.1 uncultured Lachnospiraceae bacterium
CCCTGCCCTCTGCCCCCCTTGCGGGACGCTCTGTTTCCGGGAGCCTCCACGACTCTGCTCCCCACTGCCAAAGCAGGCATTAGTACATCACCTCTTCATCCACATTCTTTTCCTTATGCTTTCTCCAGAAGCCGGTCATCCGGTCAAGCATGAGATAGAACACCGGCAGGATCAGCAAAGTCAGGAGAGTGGAGGCGATGAGGCCTCCGATAATCACTAACGCCATGCCCTGCATCATCTCACCGTTATCGCCGAAGCCCATGGCCATGGGCACCATGGAAAGGATCGTCGTCAGCGTGGTCATGAGGATCGGACGGATACGGATCGAGGCGGCCTTTACCAGCGCTTCCTCCAGCTCCATCTCCGTTCGCAGCGCGTTTGCCGTATCCACAAACAGGATCCCGTTATTCACCACGATCCCCATCAGCATCAGGAAGCCCATCAGCGAAACCATGGAAACCGTGGCCCGCACAAGCGCCATAAACAGGAAGGAGCCGATCAGAGCGAAGGGAATGCAGAGCATCACCATGCCGGAATATTTCGGGGATTCAAACTGCATCGCCATCACGAGGAACACCAAAAAGACGGCCGTCAGGATCGCGTTCAGGAGATTCCCCAGCTCCTCCGCCATGGACTCGTCCTGGGCGCCCGCCGCAAGGCTTACGCCCTCCGCAAAGGTGTGCGTGGCCACATAGTTATCAATGGCGGCCATCACCTCAAAGCGGATGCTCGGCATCACATTCGCGTTCACGCCGATGGAATACTTCCCGTCCTCCTTATAAAGCGTTTCCATCGCGTCCACATATCTGATCTCCGCGATATCCCTTAAGGGAACGGAAACACCGCCCGGCGTGGAGATATCCAGATCCAGCAGCGCGTTCAGGTTGTCATACATCCCCTTGGGATATTCCAGCTTCACGCTGTATTCCTCACCCTCTTTGGTCACTTTGCAGGCCTCCAGCCCGCTGACCACATTGTTCAGGGTCACGCCCACGGAAACAGGCGTCAATCCATAGCTCATGGATTTTAAGGGATCCACAATGATCTTCGCCTGGGTACTGGCCTCCTGCGCATTGGATGCGACGCTGGTAACACCGGGGATCTGACGGATCGCAGCCTGCAGTCTCAGGGCCTCCGTCTTCACCAGATCAGAGTCATCTCCCTCCACATTCACCGTCTTATCCGCGCTGCTGCCCATGCCGCCGGACATCCGTGAGCTTCCTCCCTTGGCCACGCTGATGTCCACATTGGTAAATTCCCTCGTCTTCTCATACCACTGCTCCACCAGATCCTGGGTGGGAACCGCAGAATCATCAAACTTATCCAGCGAGATCGTGGCCGTGGAGCTGGAGGAGATCACGCTCCCGCCGCCGATGGAAACGGTATAATGCTCCACCTCCGGATCCGCCTCCGCAAGCTCCTCGAGGCGCCGCATCACCCTGTCCTTGGCCTGCAGATTCGTGCCGGAGCGGAAGGACACGGACACATCCACAACCCCCTCATCGGACTGCGGCATCAGCTCGACATTTAAGGTTGTGGCCGCAAACACGGAGACCACCAGCACGACGATCGTGCAGATCACCACCAGCAGTTTTTTATGCAGCAGCTTATGAAGGAAAGGCTCATAGTGTCTGGAAAAGCGTTCCAGCAGCCTGTTCACCGGAATACCCTTTTTCTCCTTCGGTTTGAAAATGCTGTAAAAGAGCGGAACAAGGGTCATCGCGGAGATCAGAGAGGCCACCATCGCAAAAACGATGGTCCAGCCCAGCGCCATGAACATCTGACCGGAAAGGCCGCTCATCGTGGCCAGGGGGACATACACCACAATGGTGGTGATCGTGGAGGCGATGATCGACAGGGTCACCTCCTTTGTGCCCTCCTCCGCGGATTTACGGAAATCATAGCCCTGATCCCTGGAGCGGAAGCAGCTTTCCACCACCACGATGGAATTGTCCACCATCATGCCGATGGCGATGACCAGCGCGCCCATCGTGACCACATTTAAGGAAAACCCTGCCATGCTCATCAGCACGAGGGTCACCAGCAGGGAGATCGGCATGGAGCTGCCGACGATCAGAGACGCCTTGAAATCGCCGAAGAAGAGGAACAGCACAAACATGGAAAGAACGACGCCCAGCACCAGCGTTTCCCCCACTGAGGTCAGGGAGGAAATAATGGAATCACTGGCATCATAGGTCACATGAAAATCAATGGCGGGGTTTTCCGCGGCGATCTGATCCAGTCTCTTTTTGATGTCATTCGCCACATTCACCGTGCCGTAGCTCTGGTTCTTCGTCACGCCGATCTGGACATTCTCCTCCCCATCGTAACGGGAGATGGAGGTGGCATCCTCCTGGGCGTCCTTCACCTCGGCCACCTCGGACAGGCGCACCACCTGGCCCGTGCCCGTGGTCAGGGGGAGATTCCGCAGAAGCTCCACCGTGTTGAAATCCTCAGAGGTGGTGATGGCGATCTCCTGATCTCCCTGATCCAGGCTTCCGGCAGGGTAGGTAAAATCCGCCGCCGCGAGTACGCCGGATAAGGTGTTCATGGAAAGCCCGTACTGCCTTAAGAGCTCGGGCTTTAATTCCACCTGGATATAGTTTACCCGGCCGCCGGTGGTGGAGACCTCCGCGACACCGGGGACATTCTCGATCTCGGGCACGATGCTGTCCTCCACCACATTGGCCAGATCGATATCGCCCTTTTCAATGCAGGAAACGCGGATGATCGGCATCGCGTTCAGGTTCATTTTGATGATCGTGGGCGTCTTCGCGTCGGCGGGAAGATCAATGCTGGCCCTTTCCAGCGCCACCCGCAGATCGTCATAGCATTCGTTGATGTCCACGCCGTAATTATACTGGATCGCGCAGACGGACACATTTTCCGAGCTCTGGCTGATCACGGAATCCACGCCGGAAAGCGTGGCCACGCCGTCCTCGATCGTTTCCGTTACCAGCTCGTTCACGCTCTGCGGGTCAGCCCCGGGATAGGTGGTCAGAACGATCAGAAAGGGCAGCTCGATCGAGGGGGTCAGCTCCAGCTTGAACCCGAAGATCGACCCCACCCCGAACACGATCAGGGCGAGGATTATCATAATACAGGAAACAGGGCGCTTCAGCGCAAGCCTGGTCAGATTCATCTATACCTCCACGCCGCGAGGGCCGGAATGACCGGTTTCGCGGATCTTTTCATCAGGATCGCCGCAGTCACAGCCGGCGAAAAACAGCCTCTCTTTCTCAGCCGGCGTTTTCGGGAGCTTCCGAAGCTCCCTCTGCCGGCGCGGCCTCTGTGCTTTCCGCAGGCTCAGCCTCCGTACTTCCCGCGTCCTCCGCTGCCGGCTCTAAGGGCATGCCGCCCGAAATCTCCGCTGCCGGCTCCAGAGGCATGCCGCCCGAAATCTCTTCTGTCTGCGCAGCACCGGCAGCGGAGTCCCCCGCAGCCGGCTCAACGACCCTCACCATGGCGCCGTCCGAAAGCTGGGGGGACCAGCTGGTGATCACCGCGTCCTCTGCGGTCAGCCCATCTGTCACCACAATGCTCTGATCATCAAAAAGGCCGGTCTGGATATAGGTTTTCACCGCAACGCCGTCTCTCGCCACATAGACATAGGGTGCTCCGTCCTCATAGTAAACCGAGCTGTACGGGATCAGCAGCGCTCCCTTCACGGAATAGGTGTCCGCCTTGATCTTCACCGCCACGCCCGAAGCCAGGCCCTGGGCGCTCGTGATCGTTCCCTTGATCTGGAAAAGGCCCGTGGCGCTGTTTACGGCGTCGGAGATCTCCGTGATCTTCGCGTCATACTCCTGACCGTTGCGATCCACCTTTAAGGCGTCCCCAAGCTTCATCGTATTCTTCACATCCTCGCTGACATTGAAGGTCACGGTCATGGAATTCTGATTTGCGATGATATAGGCCGGCTGCTGCGCCGAGGCGTTATTGTGCAGCTCCACATTCTTCGCCTGGATCACGCCGGAGATCGGCGCCGTGACCGTATAATAGGAAAGGGCCAGCTCCGCCTGCTCCATGTTCACCGCCGCGGACCGCACGCCCACCTGCGCCGCGTTGGCCTGCGCCTGGGCGCTCTGCTTCCCGAGCTCCAGCTTCTCCGTGGTCGTGCCGATCTGACGGTCCGTCTCCACATTCTGCACGAGGTTTCTGTCTGCCGTATTCTGCTTTGATTCCTGCGCCTGCGCCAGTGAATTCTTCGCCTGCTGCAGCTGCATGGAAAGGGACTCGATCTGATCATCCAGGGATTCCTGATTGGCCTTCAGCGTGTCCCTTGTGGAGATCAGCTGTGCCTTCGTGTCCTGCAGATAGGCCTTGCTCGCCTCATCCGGAGCCGCGCCGATGGCATCGTCCACGCCGCTGATCGCATTATCCAGCTCATTTCTGCGTCCCTTCAGATCGGAGCGGCTGTCCTCCAGCTGGCTCATGCTGATCTCGATCTGCTTGATCGAAAGCTCCGCGTTTTTGATCTGGGTGTCCAGGGATTCCATCGTCCCCTCCTGGCCCACCAGTGAAAGCACCTTGGCATTATTCAGCTGATCGATGGTGTCCCGCTCGGTCAGCTCCGCGTTCGCCACGCCGATCTGCGCCGCGGAGGCCTGCGCCTGCGCACTGGCCTGCCCCACCTGGGCCGCCTGCAGCGAGATCTTCGCCGCCTCATCGTCAATGGTGAAGAGGACATCGCCTTCGTTCACGGTATCTCCCACCTCGAAATTGACCGCGGTCACCTCACCCTGGGCCTTGGGATAGACATAGACCGTGTCCTCGGGGGAAACAGAACCCATAAACTCATTGGAAAGCGTGAGATCGCCGGAAACAGGATTCGCCGCCTCCACATTGATCGTAAGATCCAGGTTTTCCGACTCCCGGGTCTGCCCGCAGCCCCAGATGGACATCGCGCCGGCAAAAAGGCACAGCCCTGTCGCAAGAATCCTTTTCCCCTTCCCATATCTGGTATTTTTCATGGATAATCTCCTCTGGATATAGTGGTTTTTTACCCGTCCGACCGGTCGGTCGGAAACGACTGCTCTATTTTAGCGCCGAGGATTACATAAGTCAATGGGGAAATGGAAAACGCTGCCCTTTCGGTTGAAAACCCGCGGCTTTTCCTGTATGCTGAACTGGCGTCCTGAAAAAAGGCAGAGAGGAGACGGTGTCCATGCATATTCTGATACAGGCAGTGCTTCTGGTGACAGGCTTTGTGTGCCTTGTCAAGGGAGCTGATATATTCGTAAGCGGAAGCTCAGCGCTTGCAAAGAGGTTTCATGTCCCGGGGCTGATCATCGGGCTGACCATTGTTGCGCTTGGCACAAGCGCGCCGGAAATGGCGGTCAGCATAGTGGCTGCGCTACAGGGCTCAAACGAGATAGCGCTCAGCAATGTCGTAGGCTCCAATATTTTTAATCTGCTGGTCGTGCTCGGCGTATGCGCGGTGATCTTTCCTCTTCCGGTCGACGAAATTGTTTTACGGCGGGATCTGCCTTTTTCCATCATCACCACGATCCTGCTGCTCCTGATCACCTGCGGATCGGTTTTGTTTGGCGGGCATTTTTTCGAATACAGCGCTGAGCGTGAGGTGGCCGTTGTTGCACGGCCGGTGGGATTCCTCCTTGTCGCATTGTTTATCGGGTATATTGTTTTCCTGATCCTGAAAGCGCGGAAGAATCCTTCCGAAGAGGAGAGCACCAGCAATGAGCCCATGTGGAAGTGCATTTTACTGATCATTGTCGGGCTTGCGCTGATCATCGCGGGAGGACAGGTCGTTGTATACAGCGCAAAGGAGATCGCAAGGGCCGCCGGCATGACGGAAACGCTGATCGGGCTTACGATCGTGGCGATCGGGACATCCCTTCCGGAGCTTGTCACCTCAGCAGTGGCCGCCCGAAAGGGCGAAACGGGCATGGCGACAGGAAATGTCATCGGGTCCAATATTTTCAATCTTCTGTTTATTCTGGGAATCTCTTCATTGATCCATCCCGTGGCGATCAATATGGCATCCGTATATGATCTGATCATACTCGTGATCGTCAATGGGATCGCCTGTTTCTTCGCATTCACGCTGAGGAGGATCGCCCGTGTCGAGGGCGCACTGATGCTGATGCTCTATGCCGCGGATGTGGTGTATGCGATCGTCAGACAGTAAACGGGCGCCCGGAGGCGATGCCGCATGACGCTCCTCAGTAAGACGGCATCCTTCATCAACTGCAGCTCATGCCGTCTCCCCGCGCCGTTCTTCGCCGGATCTTTCCCCTGGCCCGCTGCAGCGCATTGTCCGTGGTTTTGGGGGATTTTCCCAATGCCTCCGCGATCTCCCGGGAGCTCATCCCGGTAAGGGCCAGCTCCAGCACCTCCTTCTCCAGAGGCGAAAGGGAAGCGCTGATGAATTCCTCCAGATCCCTGCGGTTCTCCTCGGAGATCATCAGATCCTCCGGGTCCTGATCGGGGGAGGGGGCATCCATAGCCTCCTCAATGGACACGGAGCTGTTTAAGGGGAGGTGTTTTTTCCTTAAAGATGTGCGGATCGCGGAACAGAGCTTTCTGGTGATCAGCAGATCGGCATAGGTGGCAAAGGAGGCTTCACGGGCGGGATCATAGCTTCTGATCGCAAGAAACAGCGCGATCATTCCCTCCTGGAGCAGATCCTCCATCTCGCCGCCCAAAAGCCGCATGCCGGAGGCCTTCCTCCGTACCAGCCCCTTATAGCGGGAAAGCAGCTCCTCCGCCGCGGCCGTCTCTCCGCTGCGGTAGGCAAGGAGCAGCTCTTCGTCTGAAGTCCGGTCATTCATCGGATCAGGCTCCGTTCCCGGGCGGAAAGGATCCGCTGGCGCACGATCTCATAGGACAAGATCCCTGCTGCCACCGAGGCATTCAGGGAATCGATCTGTCCGAACATCGGAATGGAAGCCAGAAAATCACAATGCTCTTTGACCAGCCGGGAAAGACCCTTTCCCTCGGAACCGATCACGAGCCCCATGGGTCCGGTCAGCTGCAGGGAGTACATTTCCTCCCCCTTCGCGTCCGCTCCCGCAAACCAGAGCCCTTCCTTTTTCAGCTTCTCCATGCAGGAAACAAGATTGGCCACCCTGGCCACCGGGGTATGGTTCACGGCCCCGGCGGAGACCTTCGCCACGACGCCGGTCAGCGGGCAGGCCCTGTCCTTTGGGATGATGATCCCATGCGCCCCTGCCTGGTTCGCGGTCCGCAGGATCGCGCCGAAATTATGGGGATCCTCGATGCCGTCCAGCAGGATCAGAAAGGGATCCTGACTAAGCGCCTTCGCCTTTTCCAGGATATCCTCCACCTCTGCGTAGGGATATGCGGCGATCTGCGCTGCGCAGCCCTGGTGGGCTGCTCTTTCCGTCAGCTCGTCCAGCCGTTTTTTCTCCACATAGCGGATCGTAAGCCCTCTGGCAGCGGCTTCCCTTTTGATCCGCTGGATCGGCGCGTCCTTTGATCCGTCCTGCAGATAGAGCCTGTCCACCGGGGTATTCCCCAGGATCGCCTCCAGCACAGGATTTCTTCCAAAGATCAGATCTTCTTTCAATGTCTCACCTCATGCCTCCACCTCATGCCGCGTAAGCGGCATCCTGCGGTATATCAGCGATTGCTGATATACCAATAGGATCAGGGCAATTTGGACCGCTTGCGGCACAATATGCGGGCATGAAAAATCGAATATCAATTCGATTTTTCATGCCTCCACCACCTCACAGACCAGCGCAAAGAGCTCCCTCAGCCGCTCGTCCCTTCCGGACAAATAAAGAAAGCCGAACAGGGTCTCAAGTCCTGTGGCTTTCTGATAATCCCCATGCGCGGCATTTCTGGCATGGGTATGGGTATGGGTGTTTCTGCCGCGTTTATAGATCAGCTCTTCCTCTTCACTCAAGAGCCGCCGCTCCATCAGGTATTGTGCGGCTTTTGCCTGGGCAGCCGCTCTGGAGAAGGTCACGCCCTCCTGCTGCAGCTTGTCCGCGGGGCGGTTTCCCTGCGCCAGAAGCCTGGTCCGGACCATCAGCTCATAAACGCTGTCCCCCAGATAGGCCAGCGCTCCCGGAGAATAGGTGTTCAACTCTTCAGGCTGCGCTCCGGAAAGCAGAAACGCTATGCCCTCTTCCACTTTACCCCTTCTCTGGTATCCTCCAGCAGGATCCCTTTTTGCAGAAGCTCATCCCGGATCTCATCCGCTCTTGCAAAATTCTTTGCCTTTCTCGCTTCGGTCCTCTCTCTGATCAGCTCCTCGATCCGCTCATCAAGCAGCTCCTCCTCCCGGGGCTTCAGCTTTATCCCAAGGATATCCGTCAGCATAAGGAGCTTATCCCGAAAAGCCGTCAGCGTCCCGCCGGAGGCCTTCTCCGCGTTGGTATTCGCGAAGCGGACCAGCTCAAAGACCGCGGATAACGCATCTGCCGTGTTGCAGTCGTCGTCCATGGCCTCCTCGAAGCCCCTGACAAAGCCATCGGCCTGCGCGATCAGCGCCGCATCGGATTCCCCCCCTGCGGCATCAGCGTGACTGATCAGATGCTCCAGCTTCTGCGCGGCATTGTTGATCCGCTCCAGCGAAGCGGCCGCGGAATCCATCAGCTCTGCGGAAAAATTCAGCGGGC
>CAMOOZ010000086.1 GCA_946621895.1 uncultured Lachnospiraceae bacterium
CCACCGTGGGCTCGTCGAAAAAGAGCTCGTGCATATTCTCTCTGGCGTTCTTCGCCATCTCGACTTCCACCGGCAGGGGGATCCGCGTCCACTCCCCGAAGACCACGCCGTTTACCCTGCGCTCCCTCCTCGGGATATCCTCCATGTCCGGATCATTCCGTTCCGGCCTTCGCTCCCGGTGAGAAATGCGATCCGGCTCCGCCGGGTCGGAATATCCGGGATAATCCTCCTTCGGCTCCTCTGCGCGCCTTCTGCGGGCCCTTTCCTCCCGCTCTTCCTCGAGCCTGTCCAGCTCCTCTTCCCGGCGCCTGATCTCCTCCGCCCGGGCAGCCCGCTGTTCCTCCCTTATTCTGCGCTTTTCCTCCCTGGCCTCTTTCTCCTGAAGCCTTCTTTCCTTTCTCTCCCGTTTTCTCAGCTCCGCGGAATCCCTGGATCTAAGGGCCCTGTCATAAAGATAATCTCCCCCGTCCTTTACCGTGCCGATAAAGGACTTTTCCGTGAGGATCAGCAGCGCGATGATCCCCAGCACAAGCAGCACGAGGACAGTCCCCACGCCGGACAGGGTCTTCATCAGGAGAAACGCGGGGCTCCCGAAAAAGACGCCGCCCCCCGCCCGTTCTCCGGCGCAGCGAAGATAGATCTCCACGGGAGACCACGCCTCCAGCGGAGGCGAGGCAAGCATCTCGCAGAACACGCCCAGGCATAATAGCAGCAGCAGGCCGGCAAACAGCTTCCTGACCGCCCTGTCCCTGCGCTTTTCCACCCTGTAGTAAAGATACGCGCCGATCCCCAGCAGGGGCATGATATAGGCAGGAATG
The DNA here is from genome assembly GCA_946621895.1 of uncultured Lachnospiraceae bacterium. The sequence continues at coordinate 819 of CAMOOZ010000086.1, forward strand.
CCGAAAAGACCGAAAAGGATGGAGCTGAAAAAATTCCCTATCCCTCCGATCAGGCCAAAATTGGACAAAAACAGGAGGAGGACCACCGCCAGCCCGATCCAGGTGGTGATCTCTCCGGTAAGCGGGCTTGCGGCAGCCCTTCCTGCTTTGCGTTTTCCTGTGCTCCTTTTCCGTCCCGTTCCGGCCTTCGATGCGGAGGCGCTCCGGGTTCTTCCTGCAGTTTTCCTTACTGTGGTATTCTCTGCCATCTATTCGTAATCATAGTGCATCAGCTCTTCCGGAATATCAAAATCATATTCCTGAAGGCCCGCACCGGGTCGTCGGGTAACAACGGCGGGAGCCGCCTTTTTTTCAGATGCCTTCAGCAGAAACGCAGGCAAAGGCTTTGCACCTTCCTCCGGCGTTTCCCCGGCCTTTGCTTCTCCTGCGCCGGGAAGCTGAGCGGCAAAATCCAGTTTCTCATCATCCGGCCCGGAGGCGGGCAGATCCTGTATGGTAAAGACTCTTTCTTCCTCTTCCGCGCTTTCGCTCGCAGCTTTGTCTTCTGCTTTCTCAGCGGTTTCCGCAGCACCGGTTTTTTCCCCGGCAGCCCCGGCAGCTTCCTCTGCCGTCCCGGCTTCCTCGTCTCCGGCTTCAGCCCCTGATCCTTCCGCAGCTTCTCCTGCCGCAGCGGCCTCGGCAGCTCCGGCTTCCGCCGCCTCGCCTTCCCCGGCTCTTTCCTGCTCCTCCTTTGCCTCGATGCCGGCAATGGCCTGATCCATCGCCTCTTCCTTCAGCTTCTTTTCCTCAGCGGATTTCTCCGCCATTCCCCTGAAGAAGAGGACAAGGCCAAGCAGCGTAATGCAAAGCGCCGGGATCCCCACGATCCAGAGCGTCCTGAGGCGGAACATCGCCGTTTCCAGATAAAAATCCTCCGCCGGCATCCAGTAGATGTCCGTGAAGATCTCCTCCATGGGGAACTGGAAGGCCGTTGTCACGATCAGCAGGCCTGTCAGAAAGCCCAAAAGAGCCCCGCCAAATATGGACAGAAGGCTCAGATAATAAGGCCTTTCACTCTCCTTCTCCCCGATGCAGAAGGGGATCAGCAGAAAAACGGCCGGGGGAAAAAGCCAGATGGAAAAGCCGGTGATAAACGCCGCCCCCAGCACGAGAAAGATATTCTCCACATAGGTACAGAGCGAGATCAGAAAAAAGCTCAGACTGCAGAAAAGCAGGATCAGCTCATCCGGGCCCAGCGAGAAATACTCGGGAAACACATTGCAGACAAACAGCGAGATAAACACGATCGCGGCGCCCGCCAGCTTTTCCGTATAGTTTTTGATGCCGAAATACAAAAGCACCATCGAACCGACCAGCATCAGCAGCTGAAAGATCACGGCACCGATGAGACGGTTTCCCGTGATCACAAAGATGAAATGCAGCAGGACGGAATAAAGATCGGCGCCCAGGTTGCCGGAAAAATAGAACTCAAAGTCCTCGATCGCGTAATTGTATTCTCCCCAGTACGCGATCTCCAGGATATCCTCGGAATAGATCAGAAACCACCTGCAGATCAGCGCAAAGATCAGCGCCAGAGAGCCGATCAGAAAGATATTGGCAATCGAATCTCTCCTGGTTTCATCCATTATTCCGTCTCCTCCCAGTTGTGGTACACATCCTGCACATCGTCATCGTCATCCAGCAGATCAAGGATGCGCTGCAGGTTTTTCACCGCGTCCGCATCGGTGAGGGAAACGGTGTTCTGCGGCAGCATCGTGACCTCCGCGGAAAGGGGGGTGATCCCCTCTGCCCTTAGGGCATCGTCCACCTTCGTCAGCTCCTCGGGCGAGGTCAGCACCTCAAAGGAATCCTCCTCCTCGTTAAAATCCTCCGCCCCGGCATCCAGCGCCAGCATCATCAGGTCATCGGCGTCCTTATCGCACTCCTCCCTATCAATGATGATCTGCCCCTTTTCGTCAAACATAAAGGAAACACAGCCGGGCGTCCCGATATTTCCGCTCCCCTTGGAAAAGGCGGAACGGACATTCGCCGCAGTGCGGTTCTTATTGTCTGTCAGCGTCTTTACGATGATCGCGACTCCCCCGGGGCCATAGCCTTCATAGGTGATCGTTTCATAAGCCACGCCCTGGCCATCCCCGGCGGCCTTCTTGATCCCGCGCTCGATCGTGTCGTTGGGCATGTTGTTTGCCTTCGCCTTCGCCACGACCTGGGCCAGCTTGAAGTTATTGGCGGGGTCAGGCCCCCCTTCCTTCACGGCCACGGCGATCTCACGGCCGATCATCGTAAAGATCTTGCCCTTCGCCGCATCGTTCTTTTCCTTTTTATGCTTGATATTGGCAAATTTCGAATGTCCTGACATAGTAACCTCCTTAAAACACGATTAACCGCTCTATCTTATCATTGAAAACGAATAAATTCAAATTATATATCACATGTTATTGATATGCTTAAGCGCCATCTATATTCTCGGAGCGCATTGGTATTACAGGCTGTACTTTTCCGACACTGCCTCTATCCATCAGGGGGAACAGTATAGTTATGTGGCCGCAGTGCTCACTGTGCTGCAGATTTTGCGCATCGTAAATATCGGCGGCATGAGAGGCATCGGGGAAGTAAAGATTCCCCGAGTGCTGGCCACGATCTGTGTCCTGATGATCAACCCTGGAACAAGCTTCCTCCTGACTGAACTGCTCGGGTATGGTGTTTGGGGAATCTGGATCTCTTCGCTGATCACACAGGTTGTCTGGTGCCTGATGAGTTTTTTCTACTCGAAGAAACTATTATCGTAAACGAATTGGTCAGAATTCCATTTATGATTCCAGCGTCAAAAGTCGGTTTCCACGGCAAGCTTGCTTGCCA